>CANPZL010000001.1 GCA_947589055.1 uncultured Lachnospiraceae bacterium
CATATGTGGATTCGCTGGGGCATCGGATTATGCATTGCTATTCTTTTGGTATGGCGAATCTTGAAAAAGAGAACCCTGCTATAGTTTGTTATCCTGACATTCCTTGTTTTTCAATAAAAATTCTGTGAAAGCAAAATCCAACTGACTATCAATATCCACAGATTTTTCCTGTGACATAATATATCCAGTACCGTTGGAGCCAAAAAAGCAATTACTTTTTATAAAACTCGCTGTTTTAGCCATATAGATTGCTCCATTAAGCCGATAGTATTGTGGTAATTTCTGCCTACAGGCAAGAATAACATCTTCTCGGATAAAATCATCTAACGAATTATCTTTCCCCAATATACCAGACCATAATGGAGAATGCTCACATTCACATACACTAACCAGATAATCCCAATTACCACTCATAAATACTTCATAAGCTTTTATAATATCCTCTGCGTCACGAAAAGGAGACGTAGGCTGAAGCTTACATACTTCATTATAACTTATATTTTTTTCTTTAAAAAACTGCAATGCATGTAAAATAACAGCATCGGAAGAAACCATATCACCTGAAATTTCTTTTGGCCGTATAAAGGGAACTTCAGCACCATATTTTAACGAAATTTGTGCTATTTGCTCACTATCCGTAGAAACAATAACCTTTTCAAATACCTTTGATTCTATTGCCGCCTGTATGGTATATGCAATTAAAGGTTTTCCATTTAAATCCTTTATATTTTTATTAGGAACTCCTTTTGATCCACCTCTGGCCGGAATTACTGCTAACATCAATCCACCTTCTTTCCACTACTCTCAATCTATAACCGTTTTCGTGCCGGAACTCCTATATATGTACCAGCTTCCGTGATACTATCTTTTACAACAGCTCCTGCACCTATCACGACATTATCACAAACGGATACTTTATCTTTAATAATACTCCCTGCACCGCAAAAAACATGATCGCCAATTATAGTTCGTCCACAAATAGTTGTGTTCGGAGCTATATGCGTATGACTTCCGATTTTCACTTCATGTTCAATTATAGCCCCCGTATTTATGATTGTATTATCACCTATTATTGATTGAGGTCCTAAATAGGCTCCTTGTGCAATAAAACATCCGGAGCCGATTTTCACATTCATTCCCAGATTCGCATTTACAGCAATAATAGATATAAAATGATAATCATTGTTCTTTTCTAATTTTAAATACATCTCTTTTCTTTTATCATTATCGCCAATCGCTATAATATGATAATCATTTTCATTTGGAATATAAGTTTTTGCAACTTGGCATCCTAGAATAGATTCTCCTTGCTTTGCACAATCATCAATTAAGATAACTTCTATTGTCTGATTTTGTTCATGCAATGTATTGATAATACTTCTGGCATGACCGCCACAGCCAAAAATAACTAATCTATTCCCCCTATTTGAATAAGGGTTTAATAATGCATTTGCTTGTAAATCCCCAAACGTTTTTATTTCCTGAGCCTTATAATACGCAACTGGATAAGACGGATAACACATGGCACGAACAAATCGTTCCCTTTGTTCATCTGTCACATCGCCGGCAGGCTCATCATCCATAGAACAGCCTTGCTTACAATAGCTTACTCTATCCTCCTGTTTTTTCCCTACATGTCCCTTATCCACCATATTTAATGCTTCTAAAAAATACTCCATACTTTCAAACATTACACGATGATACAAAGTCAACTGAGTATCAAAGTCCTCAATTGGAATCGCTTTTTGTATTAAAATATTCCCATAACCGCATCCAGATTCAATATAATGCCAAGTAAAACCCCATTCCTTTTCTTTATTGATCATTGCCCAAGTCAAACTTTGAAACTCTCGATAACGTGGAAGCAACGCTGGAAATAGATTCATAATTTTTCCATCAACTATGTCAATAACTTCCTGACCAATCATATAACTATAATATACCGAACAAATTATATCAGGAATAAATGGGAGATTATTTTTTTCTATTTTATCAAAAGTATATCCAATTCCCTTTTTTATACATAAACCTTCTAAATCAGCAATATATTTTTCAGCCTTATGTGTATAGACATATACTTCACAGCCTTGCTCCAAAAGTAATTCCAAAGCTCTACAGCCTGCCCAATGATAACCGCACAATATAACTTTCATTTTCTATCCTCACTTCTCATTTTGTGAATTGCTAATTATCACGAATCATCCTTATTGTTCTTTTTATCATTTATTATTTGATCGATCCATTCATAATTCTTTTTCACATTTTCAATCGAATCTTTGACTTCTAAGGTTACATTTACCTCTAAATCCAACAATTCCATAAATGCTTGAAAAATCGGACTTTCCTGAGTTAGAATTCGATGTTCATCTATTATTCCATTGTTTTCACTTAAATGCAGCCATTTCACATATTGTTTTAAGCTTCTTACTTCTTCTATATAATTTAATTTCAGTGTATGGCAGGATACATACAAATGCCCTAAATCTAAAAGCAAATCAAACTCTAATTCCTGTTTCATTTCTTTAATAGAATCATAATCCGTCATCAAAAAATAATTATTATGATGGAATCGTTGGAAATTTCCAACATTTAATACATTATTTTCTAAATACACCTTAATATGATTTTCTTCTGCCTTTTTAGATATTTTCTGATAAGCACTGCAAAATCGATCAACTGCCTTTGAACGATCATATATGATTTCTGCTGTAATCTCTCTACCTATCTGCCCAATACCTACTTCAACCAAAAAACCTGCGTGAAGGGATAAAACAGAACAGTTCAACTTAACTAACAAATCTATACAGTTCATGTAGTGTTGAAGTGATCTTTGATAAATTTCGTCATTACAGGAAGCTAAATTTATCACAAAATCATGCTTCGGCGGTGGAAAATAAGCATGACATACATAATTCATATTTTTTCGTTTTTTCCATTGCAATAGATCGTCCACTAATGTTTCATAATATTCTGTGCCGCCTGAAAATTCGATATTATGAATTCCACAATCTGCACAAATCTGCAACACATCTGAAATTCGTTTTTTTTGAATAGCGGATGATGATAAATAAAGCATATTCCTCTCCTAAATTTCAATAATCTCATCTACTACATAATCTTTAGATGCAGTTTTTTTCAATACTTCATCAATATAAATTGCTGAAATACCAACACCATTTGTCCGTTTCGCAGTAACATTATCATTTGTAAACGGCGTACCAGCCTGAATAAACGTTTTCGCCACCAAGCATTTTTGTAATGTCTTTCTTGTAAATTGCTCTGAACATGTTGGCATTTTTATCTCATTTCCAAGATATTTTTCTACAGTTCGAATTTGCTGTACCAACTGCTTTAACTCTTCTGCGGTAACAGAAGCCTTTTGATCTGGACCTGCAGAAGTTCGATCAAGCGTAAAATGCTTTTCTATCACCTTTGCACCTTTTGCAACTGCAAATGGAGCCGCACCAATCCCCACTGAATGATCCGAATATCCTACTAGTATATCAAACTTTTTCTTAAATGTATCTATAACATTTAAATTTGCTTCTGTATCCTGAATTGGATAGTTTGCTGAACATTGCAATAAAATCACCTGCTTATTGAAAGGGAAAATTGCTTCTAATGCTTTTTCAACCTCTTCAAGATAACACATCCCTGCCGATAAAATGATTGGTTTTCCCGTTTTTGCTACTTCTCTAAGATATTGAATATTTGTTATATCTGTTGCTGCAATTTTAATCGCCGGAACATCTAATTCGCAGAGTTCCATTAAGCTCTCCTGTTCAAACGGAGTTGACAAAAAAGTCAAGTTTTTTTCTTCTGCATAAACTTTCAGCATCCGCATATTATCTTTATTTACTTCGAGTGCTTTTAGCATATCAAACTGACTTTCATCCTTGCTTGTAGTCTTTAACTGATACGGCGCTTTTGGTGCTTGCTTTAATACTAATCCTTCCGGTTTAAAAGATTGAAATTTTACTGCATCTACACCGGCATCACAAGCAGCATCTATCAATTTCTTTGCAGTATTCATATCTCCATTATGGTTAACACCTGCTTCGGCAATTATATAGGTTCTGGAAACATCTGAAATTACTTGATGGTTTATTTCGATTTCCCGATTAAAATTCATTGCATTACTCCCTTTCCTTCATGCTCAAGATAACTGCTATTTTCTCTATAACTTCTTCTGTCACACGGTAATTTGTAGGTAAATTGATACCTCTTTTTGAAATCCTATTACTTACTGTACATTCCTTTGGCGCATATGCCTTATAAATATCCATTTTACTCAATGGAACAAAAAACGGTCGGGAATCAATCCCAATCTGCTTCATTTGAAGAATCATCTCATCCCGCTTCTCCGGCTGTACCAGAATACTCACCAGCCAAGCGACCTTTTTTCTTGCAGCTATATCTTTCCTTTGTAAAATAACATTCGTTTCATTTTTTAATATCTTTCGATACTTTTCTTCCAATACTTCTCTCCAACTTAAAATATCGTCAATTCGCTCAATCTGTCCCACTCCGATCGCCGCCTGTAAATTCGTCATTCTATAATTATAGCCCACCACATCGTGATAATATCTCCGTTCCTTCGACATACCATGATCTCGCAGCTTTCTCATGGAATTACTTAATTCTTCAGAATTAGTAACACACATACCACCTTCACCCGTGGTAATCACCTTATTTCCAAAAAAGGAAAAGCACCCAATATCTCCAAATGAACCAACCCTTTTTCCATTAAACATAGCCCCGTGTGCTTCAGCACAATCTTCAATCACATATAAATTATACTCATTAGCAATTTTCATAATGGAATCCATGTCACATGGCTGTCCATACAGGTGAACCGGTATAATTGCTTTTGTTTTCGGAGTGATTGCCTCTTTTATCCGATTCGGATCAATACACCAACTACTCTCTTCTATATCTACGATTATAGGGGTTGCACCAGTATATAATACTGCGTTGATTGTTGCAGCGAAAGTCAAATCCGGAACAATCACTTCATCTCCAGTTTTAATTCCCAGTGCTACTAATGCCAAATGCAATGAAACGGTTCCATTTGATACGGCCACCCCATAAGAAGAACCACAATATGAAGAAAAATCCTGTTCAAATTTGTTAATATAGTATCCGCTGCTTGAAATCCAAGTAGATACAAAAGCATCTAACAAATAATTTAATTCATTACCATTTAACTGCGGATCTGCAATCGGAGTTTTCCCCTCTTGTTTATAATATCCCAACAATTTCTTTTCTTTATCAATAATAGGAATCACTCGAATATTATCGGCAAATTTACCTTGAATGGACATTTCCGTCTCATCTTCCGTAGCTAAAACAGCTATCGGCTTCACAAATTTTTCTGCCCGTTCATTTAATGTATATCCTTGCATTAAAGCACGTTTAATATCACCATCTGTAAGTACTCCCTGAAATATTCCTCTATCATTTTGAACAAATACAATACCATTTGTGTTTTCATTCATCTTATACATGAATGACATCAGTGAATCATTTGCATGTCCAATCATGGAATCTTTAATGTCATATTTTTTCATTCTACTTACCTCCAGCTCTTTTTCAGTTCTTTTGTCAACCGCTTTTAATGATACTTTTTCTCCTCCAATAATTTTTGGAAATGCTTCTTATCCCGTTCCTTAAATATCTTTGCAGGTGCGCCACCGGCAATTGCCATAGAAGGAATATCAGATGTAACAACACTTCCTGCCTGTATAATAGCACCATCTCCAATCGTAACACCGCCAAGGATCAGTACTCTGGTTCCAATCCACACGAAATTTCCAATCGTGACATTCTTATGAATATTTGTATCATCATATGGAATGGCCTCTCCTTTATCATAATTGTGATTAGATGTAATAATCAGGCATTCCTGTCCCGAATGAAAGTAATCCCCAATCAACACCTTTCCTTCTCCCTCGATTTTTAATCCATTAAAATTCACATGATTTCCTAATACAGTATTTCCTGTCACTTTACTTTTTCCATTTACTCTTAATTGTCTGCCACATGATTTGCATTGAATTTTAATGACACGTGTCCAAAAAAAGGTTCGAATGCAGTTATAAATTTTCCTAAATAAATTCATGACCGATTTAATCAATACTTTCATCATACTCCTAATATTCAATTCATATTTATTGTATCATTGCTATACAATCTATTTTCGTTTCAAAATAAAAAACAAAGTATCGCACATTTCAAGTTCTTTTAATTTTTTCTCATATGCTTCATTTAATTCCCTGCTATCCAACATACTCCATTTTTCATGTCCACCCGGTCTTCCTTTTGCCAACCAAAACAAATGATTGGAGATAGGATACCTCTGAACCTGGCCGGCATCTATAATATCATATTTACCACACTGTTTAATCAGCATACTCAAGCTTTGAATACTATACAGATACAAATGTGCACTCCAATATGTGAAATCAGCAAATTTCTCGCTTTCATATAGTGTCAGCAAAACATCATTGGCATTGGGAACTTCTATAATAAGAAGCCCATCTGTTTTTAAATAATCGCTCAATTTATTCAGCCATACTTCAGGATTGGACAAATGTTCAAATACATGAAATAACGTGATTATATCTACTTTTTTATTGCATTCTTCAATAGTTTTAAAACACTTTATTCCTCGTTTAGCCAGAAAACTTCGTTCATCCTTCCCAAGCTCTATGCCATAGCTTTCTTTTGCCACTTTAGAAATATTATGTAGAAATCCACCGTATCCACAGCCAAAATCTAATATCACTTTATTTTCACAAAGAGCCTTGACTGCTTCAAACCTTCTTCGATCATCTCCTTCTGCAAGACGTAATCTTTCTTCAATATCAACATTTGACATATTATTGGTCTCATACATAAAACCGTTTTCATAATCATACTCTTGATCTAATACGCTCAAGAATTTTGTTCCACACTTGGGGCATTGATAAACATCAATCAATTCATTATCTCGTGTGCCTTGATGGATACATTTGCTTATACCCCCCCCTTGCAAATTGGACATTGCATTTGTTTCATTGAATATTTCCCCTTTCTATTTGTTATTGTTTTTTCGATTTTTTACTTATACTGTAAAATCCCTAAGACTATAAATGCTTTCTATGCTTATTCCCTTTTATAATGCGATTTATCTGTGCCTCAATCACATTCAAAGAATCTGTAAGCCAAAACTCCTTCTGAATCCCTTCCGTTTGTTCATTTTGCACTGCTAATTTTAAGTCCGCAGGTGTATCCACTCTTTTTGCATAACCTTGTTCAATCAATGGCTGCATTTGAGATGTGTATGTGTCCACATTGCAAATATAGGTAAGCAATCCGAATCCAATTCCTTCAAAGAGTGCAGTTGAATAAACTCCAACCTGAACATCACTTTCTACAAACAACTGATACAAATCAGGTTCACTCCTATCAATTACTTCTATCTCCTCACACTCTTTTAATTCTATATAGCGTTCTTTCCAGTCAGGAATTTCTCCGGGGTGCAGTTTATAAAGTATTCTATACTCATTTCTTTTACATAAATGTGCAAACTTTACCGCAAATTCACTTAGTTGCCCGCCAACCGTCCCTTGTGATATAAACAGTATCGTCTTCCGGTTTGATCTTCTTTGATACTTTTCTCTAATTTCTTTAATCTTTGCTTCAAAATAAGGAAATCCTACTGGAATCAAATATTCCTCATCAATCGGTAACTGAAGTTGTTTTTTCCAATAATCCGATAATAACCATATTTCATCCGGTAATTGTCTAACAATTTGATCTGCAGCATACTGATATGGAATATGCATGGGGAATAAATTTCCATGCTGTAATTCTACTGTCCGTATCCCTTCACGCTTTGCTATTTCATTCACAATCATACAATCCATATTATATGATACCACTTCTATAATAAGCTTAGGATGTATTTTGCGAAATATTTTTTCATATTCTATATGCTTTCTTTTACTAATTAATAAACGTTTTGTAATAATAGCGTATATGTGATCCAAATCCAAATCAAGCTGTAGGTTTTGTTTTAACTCCTTTAATGGTATCTCTGTTCGGTCTTTCACTTCCCGGAGCAAAACTTTATATCTCTTTTTATGAAATTTTCTTATTCTAAAATAATATAAATTTCCTACTACTGCAATTTTATCAAGATAAATCAAATTCTTCGTATTAGTCGGCTTTAAGTGTCTCATTTCATAAGGTCGTTCCAAGACATAATAATGCTCTAGTAAATCTCTTATTTTTTCTGTATATTTACATTCGTATTGGTTCCCGACTTTAATTTTCCGTTCATGATTTAAAATAAGAACTTCAACATTCTTGTTATGAACCTTTTTTCCAAATAAAATAGTACCTATTATTTCAAAACAGGACTTGAGTTTATACCTTATTCGTCTAGGTTGATTATGTGCCACGCCTATATTTCCATCATAGATAGATAAAATATAACTCCATATTTCAAATCGTGAATATACCCAATAATTATTTCCATCAATTTCGTCAAAATATAAGTTGTATTTCTTTTCTATCTGAAGAAACCGTTCATTGATGTCCATGCTTTTATCCCTTCTCTACTCTACTGGTCTCCAATCGATATAATAATATCCGACACCAACCGTTCTATAATCTCCATTTCCATATATCTCGTTTATTAACCAAGTATCTTCCGCTTCAACCATTATTCGCACAAATTCTCCTTCCAGATACTCTTTAGGAATCGTAAACGTGATTACTGTCGGCGATGGATAAAGATGATACTGTCCAATATAATGATCATTTGCATAAATAACTATATTTTGTTCCAGAAGACTTTGCAGTTTTAATTCTACAGCGATCTCGTTTTTCTCATTACAGGGAAAAATAATCTGATTTTCCGGTGCGACTGACCAACGTCCCCAATTCTCAATTTCCGAACAGCCTGTAACATAAAAGTTTTGATTTTGTTTATAAAATGATAGATGTCTATCTGTGTTTTCATTAACTGCTATTTTTTCTATATATGCTATAGCGTCTTTTCTATATGCTGAGTAGGGTTCTAATAAATTAAATTGTGTTATATCAGTCCCATTTATCCAAACGATCGTATTATTCCTTTGACTGTTATCAACTATTACATAATCGTGATTGATAATTTCTAACTGCACGTTCTGATTTTCTTTCATTCCTTCAGATGATTCTATTTCAATTTTATATAAGCCTTCTTCCAAATGATTATTTACATTATTTTCTAACATACCATTTACATATCGAAAATAATCAATATTGATTTTCCCATTATAAGATAATCCGTCAATACCATAAGCATCCAAGATTTTATTATTAGCGGAATTTTCACTAAGCAATAAAGTATAATGACTCGTACGCATAACGATTCTATATTTATCAACAAGTGAAAAAATCAATCGATTATTCGAATCATTTTCGCATAATATATAACAATTTTGATCCAGCTCCTTTATCTTTTCCGCAGCTATAACACCTGAAATTTTATATTTTAATTTTTCTTCAGCATATGAAAAATCAGTGTTTCTGCTATAAACATCCCCTTCTGATATAACATAAACCGGAAGCGGCACATTAAGTGTACCTAATACTTCCGCAATTAAACTCAATTCTTCACTATGGCTTATGCCAAATGTCTTTTGCGTATCAAGACAACTGTATTGGATGTTAAAGTTCCGTATAAATGAACCTTTTTCCAAATACAAAATATATTTTAATCCCTCCGTTTCATTTATAGAAAAAGATCCAGTGATCTGATGATTTTCTGCAAACATATCCTTTGTTAACACCTGTCGTTCCAGCATTATATCATCAGCCCATATTTCCAGATAACCAATATTCTGATTTTTCACGTGAACAGGCGTTAAAGTTACGGTATATTCATATGTGCCATCTACAGGTTCAGATAAGGTATATTCCGCACTTCCATACTCTTGAAATGCCGTAATATAATTTCCAACTTTTCTAAGATTTATATAAGCAAATTCATCAGAACATATTTCAAAATCACTTGTCAGGTATGATAAAATATATGGTTCCAATTCCGTCTGCAGGCTTTCACCTTTGATCCATAAGTATTCTTTTTTCCCAATTTGATAGAAACGAAAATTCTGTTTTAATAACTCTTCTGCTTCATCTATTTTATCTGTTGTATAGTAAACTGCATCCTTTATTTCTTGATCCGGCAATCCGTATTTGAGCGGAATATCGTTTAACATAAATTGAGTGACCGCTAATGTATCACTCGAAGCATAAATCGTATCCGGTAATGTTATTTCTGTTTTTGCCGCATCCCATATTCTATAGATGGCTTCACCACCCCTGGTTGATGCAGATAACGCAAAAAATTCACTTTGAGTATAATTCCAATTACGAATAATCCCAATACATAGAATGGCATATATAACTATATTTATTTTATTCTTCTTGAATAAAAGGCACATAAGCCCTATTCCAATAATAAGTAAAAACATAGTGATAACAAAATCATTGATATTATTATCGTCTTTTATAAAATCAGCCAAAATATAATTAGAGATACTTTCGTGTAAATTAGGGAAAACAAATAATTGGATATATACTCCTAATAAAATCAAAAAAATAATTGTACCTTTTAATTTATTAACAAAAATATCCAAATGCTCTTTCAATAAATAAAATGCCGCAATAAATATCGGTCCAAAATATATAAAATAATACCGTAGATATGTTAAACCACTAAATCGGGCATTTTCAACTCCTTGGTCATATCCTATTGCAATGTCAGGAGCATAATAATAAATCAATCCTGCTACTGTACAGAGCAATGTTAAGCCAAAAATACTTAGATATGTAATTGCAATCATCTGCATCTGGCTGAGTAGCGGTTTTCTTTTTATCAAAAGATATAAGCTGATCAGAGCCACCATCATGCATATAGGAAACAGTCCATACGTTTCCATAGATAATTTATATAAATTACTTACAATAATATCAACTGCTACCTTTAATTTTAAGTTTAAAAAGGCATATTGTAATTTATCTATTGTCACTAAATCCACATTACGTAACGTACCTGTAGAAGAAACATTCCAAATCTTAGAAACCACATAGGTTTTGAGCATCCTATTTACAACCAGTCCTGCTAAAGAAGCAGTTAAAAAAGCTGCTGGATGTACTATCCATTTTTTGGCTAACAATTTTATAACCACAACACCTATGGCTATCATAAGCCAAAGCACCATCAGTCTTGTATGAATCGTACTTCCCCAGATCAATATGACAGCTAAACATAACGTAAAAAGTATTTGTTTTCTATCTGTTGCCAGACAGCATTTAATCAAAAAATATGCAGTTAACCATACAATCAAGAAAACGGGCAGCTCGCTATTAAAGGCATAGGGTACAATGCTTGCAAATTGGGTACAAAGTACAGCCATTGCCGCCACTTGAATCTTACCATTATCCGGGAAAAAATAACGATTCAAAATATGATAAATTAAAACGCCAATACCACCAATTACAAGAATATTCACAAAACATATTACATAATAAATAATATACGGATTATCCGTCCAATAAAATAAAGGAGTAAACAAAATATAGTAACCCCAGCCATAATATGCAATATTTTGAATCAATTCGCTCCAGTCACTTCCTGACAGCATAGATGGTATGATTAAAACGCCAATATTATCTGATACTAATTTCATATTAAAATAGCCAATTAACGATATGCACTTCAATAAACACGAACTCAAAAAAACAAGTCCATACACCCATATATTACTTGACTTTTTTAATATATTAACCATCATTTTACCTTTCCCGATCTGTATCCACACACTGTTGATAGACCCTGTAAATCCCTTCTACATTTTTCTCTGTAGTATATTGTTCTCTTACACACTTCTGACCGGCCCTAGCAATTCGTTCATAGTGTTCAGGGTTATCCATCAGATACTCAATCTTATCAGCCAATTCTTTCGGATTATCATACTGATAAAGCAAACCGTTTTCACCGTCTTGGATTAACTCCGGATTTGCCCCTGTATTCGATGCAATAACCGCCAAGCCGGCCGCCATATATTCCACCGTAACACGTCCAAAGCCTTCTGCTCTAGAACAGATTATCCCAATATCGTACTCAGATAATTTTTCAGGAATGTGATCACAATATCCGCAGAAATGTATTACCTTCTCTAAATCATATTTTGTAACTAGTCGATTTAATTTCTTTTGGTAATCCGGATAAGCTTCACCAAAAAAATCCACTTGAATTTTACTGTGCGCCTCCCTATTCAGGCAGGCGATTGCACGCACAAGCTGATCCTGGCCTTTGGTAAACTGGATATGTCCGGTCATAATTATTTTTATTTTATCACGTTTCTGTACTTTCTTTTCAACAAATTGCGAAAGATCAATTCCATTATAAACAATTTTAATCTTTTCCTGCTGAATACCTCGCTCTATCCACGCCTGTTCCACACATTTTGAAATAGCTATATATGCATCGGCATTATGATTTAAATAATCAATACAGTTTCTTTTATAAAAACGAACCCTATAATCTTCTCTTCCAAGTTCTCTTAAATGCCAGATATGTGGTATTTTATACCTTCTTGAAATATAGGCGCCAATATCATTCCGATTCAGATTTGTATGAATCAAATCAACAGTGGAAAAATCCAAGCCAATTTTATCTATTTTGTGCATTGTAAACCCGCCATATACATATAATCCATACTTTACGATATGTTTAATCATATTCAAACATGGATTACTGTAGGCTGAGCCGGCCATAATATCCCGATTCCAAAACACATAGTTTTCAATTCCCAACGTATCACAAAGCTCATTTACCTGATTTCTTTTTCGAGTCAATAAAACAGGCTCAATTCCATAAATTTTCTTCATAGAAAGTATAAGCTCTAATAAGGAATGGGCTGCGCCGTATTTGCTGTCTCCGGATGCAATATATAATACTTTCATAACCAGCCCTCTATAATTTCCCGCATTCTATCCCAAGAATATTTATAGGCCTCCTGACGGATGCCTTCCCGAAAAAGTTCTGCCTTATTTTCATTAAAAAAACTAATAATCCGCTCTGCTAACTGCCGACTGTTTTGTGCTTCTACAATATATCCGGTTCGATTATTCAGAACCACATCCGGCAGTCCTCCTACATTCGTAGCAATAACCGGTTTTTCAAAACCATATGCAATCTGAACAATCCCGCTTTGTGTAGCGGATTCATATGGAAGAACCACTAAATCCGCAGCTGCAAAAAACTTTTCCACTTCTCTGTCCGGAGTATATCCGTCGTAAAGTTCTACATAGGAAGTAATTCCCAACTCTTTAATCAGATTCAAGTATTGTACTTTATCATCTGCAAAATCTCCGACTACCAACAACTTTATATGTTCCATCTGTTCTGCTACTAAAGGGAGCGCCCGAAGGAGATGTTTCAAGCCCTTATATTCTCTTACAAAACCAAAGAATAAAAGGACCCGTTCCTCCTTTGCCAGTCCCAGCAGAGAACGTCCCTCTTCCATCGTCATATTCTGAAATTTAAATACATTGTAGGTTGGATGAACTGTTTTTTTGTATATGGCATCCTTTTTGATTGATTTCAGATCCATTTCATCCTGTGTAGATTGAACAATAAAAAAACTGCCACATGCTAAAACCCTTCTGGTTAAAAAACGATCCAATGGAAAACGCTCATGGGGAAATACGTTATGACATAAAAAAAGAATCTTACATTTTCTTAAGCACTTACAAATGGTCCAATAGCATGGAGCAAAATACGGATGCCACCACTGAATAATCACTAAATCCGGATTCCACAACCGAATCTGCCGGGCAGTAGAAATCCAATTAAATGGATTTGCCGTATGAACACCAAAAACCGTATTTTTAATTTTAAAAGTATCATTACTGTAATCTCGTTGTTCTTTTTTATATAAAAAATGGGGATACTGTAACTTATAAGACATCATGAATACATCATGTTTTTGTACCAGTGACTGATACAATAAACCTGTATAATGGGAAATTCCCCCTTTATATGGATAAACAGGGCCAATCATAACAATTTTTTTTCGTGATGTCATTTTTAAATCCTTCATTTAACTTTTTGCTCAAAATGTTAATTTACTAGTAATAACGGTAACATAAAATTCGTAAGAATACAAGTAATTTTAATTAGAATTGTGTCGTATAAAGTACTTGATCCTTATCATCTTGTTCAATTCCAAGATAACGTTTAGTTATCTGGATTGATGAATGATTATATATGGACATAATCACTGCCAGATGAGCACCATTCTTCCATGCGTGATACCCAAAAGTTTTCCGCAGGGAATGGCAGCCTATGTGTTCTAATCCTAACTCTTCTGCTGCATGACGAATAATTAAATAAGCGGATACACGGCTTAATGGTTGTTCTTTATATTCAGAAGCAGTAAAGATATATTGATTACTCTGTGGATAGGATAAATAAGCTCTATATAATTCTAATGTTTCTACTACTTTTTCATTCAAAACAAATACATTTTGTTTACCTGTTTTTTGTTCTTCAATTCGAATATGCTGATAGTATCTGTCCTGTTGATAATTATATACATCCCCCCATTTCAAATTTAATATATCACTGATTCGCAAAGGTATATTAAGTCCAATTACTACCATAGTATAATTTCTTATTTCTCCTCTGGCAAAAAAATACTCCTTTAATCGCATAATATCTTCTTTCTTCCTGATCGGCTCCACTGTTGCCATAATAACCTCCTTTTTACATTTTGAGCAAAAAGTTGAATGAAGGAGGCATATATGCAAAACATCAGTAGAATCACCCTGATTGGGCCTGTTTATCCATATAAAGGGGGCATTTCACACTATACAAGTCTCCTATACGAAGCGCTGAAGCAAAAACATAATGATGTTACTCTTATTTCCTATAAACTACAATATCCTCGCTTTCTCTTTCACAAGCCTCAAAAGGATTATGCCAGTGATAGGTTTAAAGTGGATGATACACAGTTCTTACTTAATACTGTCAATCCTTTTAATATTTTTTTAACCGGCCGAATCATACGGAAGAGGAATCCAGACACCGTTATTTTTCAATGGTGGCATCCCTATTTTGCTCCTTGTTACAGAATGCTTTGCCAAATTCTAGGAAAAAAGGTTCATAAAATGTTTATTTGTCATAACGTATTTCCTCATGAACGTTTTTTTTTAGACAAATTTCTGGTAAAACTAGCACTCCGGAAAGGCGATTCTTATATTGTACATTCTCGAAGTGATGCACGAGACCTTCTTTCCATTAAAAAAAACGCAGTGTTTCGTCATAATCCTCTTCCCACCTACAATGCTTTTCATATCACAGGTATGTCAATGCTTCAAGCACGACGTAAATTAAACAAAGGAACGGATGAGAAAATCCTTTTATTTTTTGGTTTTGTTCGGGAATACAAAGGCCTTAAGCACCTAATCAATGCTATGCCAAAAATAAAAAGTACACTCGGTGAAATAACACTCATGATAGTAGGAAGCTTTGATAAAGACAAACAAAAATATATTGAACTGATACATAAGAATAATGTAACTGACTGTATAGAACTTATAGACGGTTATATGCCAGATAACGAAGTGGAAAAGTATTTTGCAGCCTGTGATTTGGTAATATGTCCTTACGAGAGTGCAACTCAAAGTGCTATTGTTCAGATTGCGTTTGGATTTGAAAAACCTGTCATTGTAACAAATGTCGGCGGCCTGCCTGACGCAGTTGATGATGGTGTAACCGGGTATGTAGTAGAACCCAGGAATCCGGAAGCTTTGGCAGAAGCCGTTCGGAAATGCTATACACGGGAAGTCATAAAAACATTTGAAGAAAACATACGAAAACAAGCATACCGTTTTTCATGGGAACGGATGACCGAAGTGATAGAAGAATTACAGAACGACTTATATGTAATTAAATGACAGAAGCATTAAATTTTCAAGAAACATCATAAATCAAACAAATCACAATGCAGGAGGCTATACCGTGAATATTTTTATAACAGGAGGAACCGGGTTTATAGGTTCTCATCTAATTCCGGCTTTAATTTTAAAACAACATACTATTACCTGTCTGGTTCGTTCCGATGAAAAGGGAAAGGCGTTACAAAGCAAACAGCAGATTTCTTATATTGTAGGCGATATTACAGACGTATCTTCTCTGCAAACTATCAATCCTACTAGATATGATGCTGTTATTCATTTAGCCGCTATGGGACATGTATCTGCTGTTACCGAAGAAGCCTTTCGTACTTTTACAACTATAAATGAAGGAGGAACCAAAAATCTAATTTCTATTTTTTCCAAAAATCCCAATTTAAAATGCTTCCTTCATTTCAGCAGTACCGCTGCCATGGGTCCGATCGAACAACCAATTTTAGACGAAACCAGCATTCCAAATCCAATTACTCCCTATCAAAAAAGTAAACTGGCAAGTGAGACCTATTCCTTAAACGAATATAAACAAAATCATTTTCCTACTATTGTTATCCGCCCGTGTATGGTGTATGGTTCCGGAGGCTATGGAGAATTCTATAAGTTTTGTAAACTTATGAAAAAAGGCATATTTCCCAAGGTAGGACTAGGAAAGAATTTAACCCCTCTGGTTCATGTATCAGATGTTGTACAAGGTACGATTGCCGTATTAGAGCATGGATTGCCTGGCGAAATATATCTAATCACCTCTGAGCGTTCCATCGCTATGGATGAAATGCGACATTACATTATGAACGCCCTTAACAAAAAGGCTCCTTATTTATTTGTTCCGGTTCCTCTTGCTTATGCCGGTGCATGGATTCTGGAACATCTGTATCGTATGCTTGGGCAGGAGCCGATCGTCACGTATCGTAATATACGTTCTACCGTGATTGACCGTACCTTTGATATTAAAAAGGCCAAAAAGCTAGGCTATTCCCCCAGCATTTCTTTTCAGAATGGGATAACGGAAACCGTTCACTGGTTTCAACAGCAAGGGAAAATATAAAGGAGTGTGTTTCCATGAAAAAAACTGATTTATTTACTAAAATTACCCCCTATTTAGTTTCATATAAAAGCAACCGTTACTTTCATAATCAACGTTTTTCACCTATGACCCTAACCTACTCTGTAACAGCCGCTTGTCAGTCCAGATGTAAGACCTGCCAGATAGGTGCTATGTTTTGTCAAGATCCTACTCGTTCTCAAAAGGATCTAAAGCTAGACGAGATCGAAAAAATTTTCCAATCTATGAAACCGGTATATTTTTTCAATATGAGCGGGGGAGAACCATTTATGCGTACGGATCTGCCGGAGATAGTAGAACTGGCATGTAAATACTTAAAACCTCGGGTAATCCATACTCCAACAAATGCTATTTTATCTGATAAGATAATAACGGATACGGAGAAAATTATCCGGATAATTCAAGAGTACGACCCAACCGTACCATTTACGGTAAAACCTTCTATCGATGGGATAGGCGATAAGCATGATGAGATCAGAGGCGTGAAAGGGAATTTTCAATGCCTTATAAAGACGATAGAAGGACTGAAAAAGTTAGAGTCAAACTATGATACCTTTCATTTGGAACTTGGTACGGTTATTTCGAATTTCAATATTGATGATTTAGGCGAAATTGAAGATTTTGTACATTCTCTGGGTGTAGAAAGTTATCGGAATGAAGTTGCTGAGTGCAGGACGGAATTCTTTAATCTTCAGGATCCGATCACACCGCCTGCTGAAGTTTATCAAAAACTGATTAAAGAATTTGCACGCAAAGTGGAAGAAAACATTGGCAAAAAAAGAAAACTGGCAAGAATGACAGAAGCAATGCGGGTAGTGTATTACGATATTGCAGGTCAGATACTAGAAGAAAAACGTCAGGTGATCCCATGTTATGCAGGTGTCTCAAACGTCCATATAAATTATGACGGAGGTGTCTGGCCATGTTGTGTGCTGGGATACGATCAACAGATGGGTGATTTACGTGACTTCGATTATAACTTTGAAGCGTTATGGTATTCAGAGCGAGCAAATGAAATAAGAAAATATATTAAAGAAAAGAATTGTGCTTGTCCACTTGCCAATCAAGGGTATTCCAATCTTTTGCTGCACACACCCAGTCTATTTAAGGCAGGACTAAAAACTATCGAATTCAGTTTAAAAAACTAGGGGGTTATTATGAATTCAAATATCAAAGAAACCTATAGTATACAACCATTTTTTCATGCTTTTGAAAAAACATTAAAAACTAAGCTTGGGAAAACAAAATCGCCACTCATACTATTACAAGGCGGCTTTGGAAAACATAATACCGGTGATGATACCCTATTATTAGTCGCAAGGAATGAAATTCTCAAAATTTATCCTGATGCACGCATAATCGCTCTTTGTCATAATCCTAAATTTCTGGCAAAAGACTATCACGTTGCAGGCATTCCCTATAAATCTCTACAGGTATTGAAAGCTTTATTAAAAGCAGATGCGTTAATCGTGCCTGCCGGAGGTCTGGTTAACAACATTGACTATAATTCCAGCCTTCGGAGTCTTTTCAATCCCAGAGGAAAATTTGTTTTATTTACCCTTTTGCTTATGCATCTAAGAAAAAAATGTACTGTGCTTTTTGGTGTGGGAATTCATGAAATACCGGATTTTCTTGTGAAATTACTATTGCAGCTGGTTATTCCCCGAGTAGATTTAATCTGCGTTCGTGATTTATATTCTGTAAAAATCATAAAACAATTAGGTGCAAAAAACTATTATTTTTCTCATGATCCTGCAATTTGCTACCAACGTCGATTAAATATTTCATGGGAGGTCTATAAAGCAGAAAAAAACATTCCTTTTCAACATTACATCGTGTTGAATTTTCGTTTAGTTAAAAATAAAGAGGAAAGCCTTTATGCAATTCATGAAGTTTCAAAATATCTGAGAATTATGCAGGAACGCTATCCAAGCTACGGTATTCTTTTACTCCCCTTTAGTCTCCATCCCGATTTTCCTTTGGAAAATGATTGTTATGCATTTCGGAAACTATTAGAATCAAAAGATACCTGCCATCTGCATAATGTGTTTATGCTTTCAGAATACCAGACAGCCGATGATGTTAAAATCATTGCAGAGCATGCGGAACTTTTAATTTTAACTAGACATCATGCACCGGTTCTCACTTATGAATGTCAGATTCCAACTATTATCATTTCATATAATATAAAATGTCGTGAATTTGCAAAACTAGGAGGATATAAACATGTAATTGACTATTCTCATATTACATGTAAGGAATTACTCTCTATAACCGATAACGTTTTACAGCAAAAAGGAGAAGTAAATGTATAAAGGAATTCTTTATCACACATTAGCTAAATTGTCATTTATATTTGGCAGCTATATTATGCATTATTTTCTAGGTCAGTATCTGCCTGCCGAGCAATATGGCTTAACCGGAACTATAATCACCATAATCAACTTAGAGTATCTGCTTGTCAATAATGGCGTAAGACAGGCTATATCTAATGCCGTTTCTACCGGAAAATATAATAGTCAGGATATAATCAAGAAAGGATTAGTACTACAGGGAGGTTTTATTCTTATTATTGTAACGGTTGTCGTTACACTTGCCCCGTTCCTTGCAATGGCCTTCCACCATCAAACTTTTTCTTTCTATACTTATCTTACAATTCCTATCGTTGTCTGTATGGGAATATATTTCGCTTTGCTAGGCATTCTTAACGGTGCTAAGGCATTCAAAACGGAGTCTGGTATACTGATCGTATATCCATTACTTAAGCTGGCCGTAATTCCGTTTTCATTATTTTTCTTTCAGGATCCGACCATTGGTGCGGAATGCGGCTTTCTTTTTGCCGGATTTTTCATACTAATCATCTGCTGTCTTACACTGATACACCAGAAAAAAATAGTATTTATAAACGGAGAAAGGATTCCATGGAAACTATTTATTAAAAGTGCATTTCAATTTTCCCTTATTTTTATTGCCGCTTCCATTATCATGAACATCGATTTACTATTGGTTCGGGCGTTTAGTAACAATCCTGCCTATACCGGTTATTATACAGGAATTATGAATTTTGCGAAAGTTCCGTACTTCCTTTTAACAGCCGCCTTTTTAGTCATACTTCCGGTTATCACGACTCTTTATGCAGATAATCAGTTGCTCCTGCTACAGAAACGAATCACTCAACTGCTGGATTTGATTACTGCCACGGTTCTTCCGGTTGTTTGTTTGATTGCTTCTACAGCTCCCACACTTTTATCCGTTTACTATAAGCCAGAGTATGTCATTGCAGCACCTGCCCTATGCTTTCTAGTTTTTGGAACCTTCTTTCTTGGAGTTACCGTTGTAATATGCATGATTTTATCTGCAATGAATTACAAAATCTTTACTTCTTCACTCGCCGGTATCC
The DNA here is from genome assembly GCA_947589055.1 of uncultured Lachnospiraceae bacterium. GTDB lineage: Bacteria > Bacillota > Clostridia > Lachnospirales > Lachnospiraceae > CAG-632. The sequence goes on from CANPZL010000001.1 coordinate 20,481, forward strand.
TGCTTGTTACAGACTGTGTAGTATGCTTCATTTTTACCAAACATTTTTCATACACAGGTGCCGCCTTTAGCAGTACTCTGTGTTGCGGGTGTGCCATGGTAGCTGCCTTCATATTTTTGTCCATGAAAGCCGGTAAACTTTTGTCACTGCGATTTGGCAAATTGATTCTGGGCAATTTACTATTAAGTGGTATTGCTTATCTGGGCAGCAGATTCTTTTCCTTTACATTATTAAGCTTAATTATTTTTTTCATTGCTTTATATTGTTGCTTTCTGATTCTTTTGTTTGTTACCCGGACATTTACAAAAGCAGATTTAAAAAATATTAAAAAGTCATCTTAAACTAAACGGAGAGAGTATTATTATGAAAAACAATCAGCAATCCAAAATCTTTTTTACTATAGTCCTTTTTTTATTGGCAATACTGCCAATTTATATTGATTGGTTGCCACGGTATCCGGATCCATTTGGTTATATGGGCAATGCTGCTTATTTTTCCGGATATAACTGGCTGGACTGCACTAAACAAATGGATTCCTATTATGGTTTTGGCTATAGTCTGTTGTTGTCTGTCATCATGAAGTTTTCACCAAACTTCATTCTATTTTATAAACTTGTTTTAATCAGCTCCGCTTTACTATTATGTGGTTGTTTTTGGCTGTTCATTTCAATCGGTGAAATTCTTTTTCCGAAAACACCGACTAAACTAATAGAGGGTATTAGCTTTGTTATCTGCATTTTCCCTTCCTATTTATTTGAAGTTAATCTTATTATCCCTGAAATTTTTTCAATCTTTCTTTCCTTACTATCCATCCGCCTATTTTTTCATCTGGAGCAAAATCCTTCTACACTTTTGACTTATGTCATCTTGGGATTACTGCTTCCATACCTTTGTTCAGTACATGGTCGCAACTTTGGTCTCCTTTTTGCCTGCGGAGCTACTCTTCTAATACGGATTGTTTTTAAGAAATGCTCATGGAAACAAGGGCTTGCCTTTTTTTTAACAGGTTTTGTCGGATGCTTATGCTATCGATACTTAAATAATTATATAATCAGTGCTGTATATTCACCTAACCCACTTAACAACACTGCCTCCAGCACATTTTCCACTATTTTAGACTATATGTCTCCTATGGGAATTGCCAGAATCCTTCTCACCATTATCAATCAACTGTTTTATCTATCCGGATCCACATTAGGACTTTATCTTATTGGTATAATCAGTATGTGTTCAGAATTTATTATCGCTATTAGAAATCGTATCATGAGCAAAAAAATATCGCCTGTATCCTATCCATATACTAAAGGGTATATTCTTTTATCCTCCTTTTTAATCCTCGGTCTATCCGGAACAATTTTCTCTGTTCCCAAGCGTATTGATCATGTTTTTTACGGACGACATAATGAAATGCTTGAGGGAATCTTTATCCTTTATGGATTTATGTTTTGTTACAGTCTTGTGAAAAGCAAGAAAAGAAAAAATATTCTTTTATTTCTTCCATCGATTCTTCTGTTTCTGTTGTTGTCTGCTATTACACTTTACCGTATGCCAAATCTGGAAATTTATTCGATTATTCCAAGAAGTATCATTGGTATCAATCTATTTTTTAATTTGCTGGTCGCAAACAGGGAACTTGCAGTATTAAGTATTACTGGAATGGTACTTTTTTGTTTTTTCCTTTATATTGTGTTGAATTTTCTTTCGGAACAGACCTATAGTCGTCTGGTACTTACCCTGCTTTCCATTTTCTTTCTTACTACCGCCATTCATGCCATTCGCCAAGAGCAAAAAGAATTTGAGACTAATCGTCAAACAATTTTTCCAACATTGGCTTTAATAGAAATATCAGATCAAACTCTAACCATTTATGCGGTTCAAGCCAACGATATTTCCGACTCTAACATATACTTGTTACAATGTCTCGCTTATGATAAGCCTGTATCCTATCAGTCACCGGAAGCAATATCATCGGAATTAAATAATGTAACCGATAATTCTTCTATCCTGATTTATTCTCCTTATGATATAGGACTGGATTACCATTTTACAAATGTATTTTTGATTGCAGATGTATCTCCAGATCATTCCTACTATGTATGGGCCGCCGGGAATATATATATAAATGAATTAAGTCAACATGGATATACTCTTATAAAACGACAATTTTAATTTCTTCTGCGGCTAACTGTTTTCCTTATATAATATTCCAATTTAACATAACCTACAGTCCCAAAAACACTCAATGCTAAACCTACTATAAATATCAAAAGAAGAGAAAGCTTTTGCTCCCAATATCCAAAAAGCTCTCTTACCCCTAAATGAATAATATAAAGTTGAAGAGAATTTCTTCCCAAAAATAATAAAAAACCAGAATGCACCCGCAGCTTCATAAATATAGCAAACAAAGCAATACTAAACATAGCACCAGCCAAAAGCTTTAGACAATTCGCCCATACCCCCCCCTGAAAATTGTAAAGGCTATTGCGGTGATAGCGAATAAGCCAAAACAGACAGCTATTTTAAGCCAATATGCCTGCTTTAAGAAAGTAAGCAATTTTGTTTTGTATTTTGCAATCAACATTCCTACAATAAAAACCAGATTTGCATTATACCATCTGGCATCAAACTCCAAAAAATAAAAAATTGATGACATAACAGTTAAAAAAAGCGTCATTAGAAGAATGCAGTATCGTCTTGATAAATTCATTGCAACAAAATAGAGAATATATATGATAACAATCTCAGAGATGAACCACATAGGATCCTTGAGATTCAATAGATAAAGACAAAAATACACCCATCCCTGCTTCCATACAGCTAACAGAAGAGCAAACAGCATACGTAAGGTCAAAAAAACCGGAATAATACTGAAAAATCGATTTTTTATATAAATGAAATCTACTGATTTTTTTTGATATGTAATCTCTAATCCATAACCGGAAACAAAGAAAAATACACAGACACCCAAACCGCCACACCATTCGTAAAGTTTGGCTGGTCCTAAACCTGTCATTCCCTGACTGCTCAAATAATTTAAATAATGAGCAAATACGACAAATACTGCGGCAATTCCTCGAAGTGCCGCTGAGTCATCCTTTGTTAATATAGTTTCATTCCAGTTCCTATTATATTCAGCTTTCCATAAAACCAAAGCAGGAAATAATATAAAACAAATTCCATTGATAATAATTGTATCCATTTTTTATTCCATTTCATTTTTTTCACATGTATCCATTTTATAATCCAGCTCCCGCATTCTTTGTTGAATCTCTTGTAAGATCTTCCGATTTGCCGCCATAAGGTCTGCTAATAATCCAACGACCCAGATAATTACCCCAATCAATATCAGCATACTACATAAAATCAAAGACTGAATATTTCCTGTTCCGTTTCTCACGAAAAACAATATGATAAAACGGATTCCCAGAATAACGCCAATCAAAAACGGAAAGCAGCCTAATGTTATAAAAAACCGCATCGGCTTGTACATCAGATATGCACGGATAATCGTAAGCATGGATTTCTTTACATACCCAAACATACTGCTGAACAATCTGGATGGACGCAGTTCTTCATTGGTTCGAATCGGTACAGAAGTAATGGCAATCTTTGTTCTGCCAGCCTGAACAATCTGTTCCAAAGTATAGGTATATTCATTTACTACATTCATCTGGAGCGCTGCTTCCCGGCTATATGCCCGGAATCCGCTGGGAGCATCCGGTATATCGGTATCCGACGCCTTGCGTACCACCCAGCTTCCGAAGTGCTGCAGTTTCTTTTTCAACCATGAAAAATGCTTTGTCTGATCAATCGGACGTTCTCCTATAACGATGTCCGCTTTATTCTCCAGAATCGGACGTACCAGCTTTTCGATATCATCCCCGCAATACTGGTTGTCTGCATCCGTATTAACAATAATATCTGCGCCGTTTCTTAAACATGCATCCAACCCAGCCATGAATCCTTTTGCAAGTCCCCTATTCTGCTTAAAATCCACTATATGATGAACGCCCCAATTTTTGGCAACCTGGACGGTATCATCAGTACTTCCATCATTGATAATCAAATATTCAATTTCATCTATACCTTCTATATGCTTGGGAAGTGCATTTAACGCAATTTCCAGTGTTTCCGCTTCGTTATAGCAGGGAATTTGAATCATCAGTTTCATATTATTTCCTCCACGTATTTATTATATATTTTCTATTGTATAAATTAGTTTTATAAATCCACATATAAAAAGTTTAAGACTATTTAAACGAATCATATTTATACATATATATCACTTCTTCTTTTACCACAAATTCTAAAGGAAGCTGCAGAAACTTATGGTGTAATGGGTTTAAATAGTCTTCTAATCTTACATTTTGATCTTCACTGCAATGATTGCATATTTTAAGTTCCATAGAGCCGATTTCTTCTGCACGTTTTTTATTGTTGACCGTTAAATAGTATACAGTAGTTTCTCCCTCAGATAAATGTTTAAATTCATCTTCATAATTATCAAATAAAGGATAAATTTCCACGCCGCTAATTGCTTTTAACGGGAAATAATAATATGGAAATAACTCATCATCTAATACGACCTTATCCCCAACTTGTAAAATATTTGAAAGGCAATTAAATGTATTCCATTCTACACGAGTATCATCTTTTTGCTGCAACAGACAATTATCAAACGGTAATACAATTAAGACATTTATACAAATTGCCAATACACTTTTCCAGATCTTGCACCTGTCTAAAATAATCCCCCCCATAGCAGCAAGTAAAGGTAAATACATTACAAGATACCTAGCATAATAATAGTAGTAGGAAATAACTGGCATAAAAAATACCGAATATAAAATGATACAATATAAAAATAAACTCAATATAATCCCAGTGTTCCTGTTTAAAATCCACTTCTCGGTATGCCATAATATATCTATATATACTAAAATCGGTATAACCATTCCCAAGCATATTGCAAACCCTATCAATGTAATATTAGCAAACTGATGATAATTCAATCCTAACTTAACGATACGATATACTAATAAGATAAATGCGCCTGAAATAAATATTCGTATTCCCCATGCAATCTTCTTTTTCTGCCAGTTAAATTTGAACTGAACATTACTTTTTAATAAAAAAATCCCCAATAAAATAAATATAACACAAATTGTCATAATTATATATGGTGCATTTTTCTCATTTATCAATCCAAAATAAATCTTCCTATAATTTCCAGTTGTATATTCAGAACCTACTACCTGCATCATCCAATAACCACAAACGTATCCGGCAATCGCTATCAGCATTGATTTTATATAAGTTTTATTATGATAATACAGATATAAGCCTAAATACAATAATACATAAAGCGGCATAAAAGCATAGACAGAAACATGGTAAAATGCATATATCCAGATACAAACAGCTGATGCCATAATTTCTTTGTTTTTCTTTTCCAATATCAATAAAATAAAAGTTAACCATATAAGCGTCAATCCAATCTCTGTTAATGCAGATTTGCTTATCCAGATTACCAATGGTGAAAAAGAGTATACTAATAATGCTGCTGTTTTCCCAATTTTCTTAAATCCAAATTTATCACAAATAATTGCCAGCATAAAAATAGAACAAACAAAGAATACAGTATTTATTCCCATCATATGTTCTATGCCAAATAAAAGTCCCCACAGTGCCAACAATGCTGAAAAAACCGGGATTCCATGAAAAACCCCAGATCGTTCACTCACTGCCTGTTCTTCCGACTGCGTAAAATTATATTCTCCCTCTTCATCATATACTCTATAAAAACCAATAAGATAATTTTCAGAGACCAGTGTATCAAATTTACTCCGTTCTTCCTCCGTTTCCAGCTGATAATACTCATCAAAATCAAACTGGCGTTCCGTTATCCCATGTATAAAACAGATTGCCTGTGTTTGATAAACCCCTTCATCCTGTCCAAAGCCGTAAAATTCAAAAGTATGAATCACAAGTGGAAGCACAATCAGGCTAACTATAATAGGAAGCATAAATCGCTTAATATTCCAGTTTATTTCTGGTTTTTTTTGTTTTAAAATCGCTACGGTTGCACAAAAAACCCAACTCAGCATACATAAAAATACCGTGCGCTTTATCGAATACTGATCTACCCAAAACAGTAATCCACTAAAAAAAACATGAGAAAAAAAATATCCTATAATGGAAAACAAAACCGATTCAATAATACTGATTTGTTTTACTGCGGCTGCCACCGTATACCATGTAGCAAACAGACCTATACACAAAAAAAATACTACAGCCAATTTGTTTCCTCCATTCATTTTATTAAACCATCTGTAATAATACTCCTGTCAAATTCCGTTTCTACAATTCTTCCGGCATATATGATTTGTTTTTCTTGTAAACCTAATTGTAATTGAAAAATTGCCATTCGTTTACTGATTGTTGAAAATAATAGTCATATTGGCTAATAAAAATATTTATGTTTCAGCATCAAAATCCATGATTACGCCTAAATTCATCACTGCCTATGATTGAATAAAATACCTCTTCCCTATCAGTTCCACTTTCAAGAATCTTTACCCAATTTTCCCGTCCTTCCTCATCACAGTCACGGTCCAGCAGTTTTATATACAAATAGTCTACATACTCTTCATTCGTGTCATTAAAAATGGGATTATTTTCTGAAAACCATTTGTATATTATTCGTTCAGCTGAAGTATCTCCTGTCACAAGTTCACTAGCAATTTCTATAAGTTGTTCTTTATTTACCTTAACATTATTTTCCTCTGCCCATTGCTTTACAAATAGATAACTAGGAGTAAGTATATCTTCAGGTATATCAGATAAATCAAGATCGCTAATATCATAGGTATAAAACCTTCCATTTTCAGAAACAATCGGTTCGATTCCCAACATATCATAAAATGAAAGGATTTTCATTCCTCCATCCGCATATCCATTTACATCAATATAGATTGCATCAAATCCGGCATTTTTTATCCCTATCAAGAAAGTATAACTCATACCATTATCCACATTCAAGTTTTTTGCCATTATATTTCTTCCTTTCATTCCCCCATAGCTCCATTTTATATTATCCGTAAATAAATACCCTGCAAACATTTCATAATCCGTTATATTGTTTATAGTTCCTACTTCCGGATAATCTATATATGGCAGTTGATATACCATAGCATCGCTAGGCAATTTCTCTTCCACTTCTGAAAAATATTTTTCATAAGACACTTGAATCACTTTATATTTCTCTTGCCAATTTGTTTCATTAATATTCACCTGATCAAACATACCTATTCCTAGAACAACTATACATACAAGATAGGAAAGCTTCTTGCTTTTTACCTTGATCTTGTTAAGCAAAAGCGCAACCATTAGCAAAGCCAATGCAGTTATAACTATTGAAAGTCTTTCATAGCATCTGATCTGACTGGTGACAGCCCAGTTAAAAATTTCACCAAATCCTCCAACCGTTCCCATTAACACAAGGGAAAGAGTTTCCAATGAAAGAAAATCAATAGTCTCCCATTCTTTTCCCACACATTTCTTTTTATTTACAAATGAGATAATCAATTTAGCACATAATATAATAAAACCGACAGAAGCAATCATACCCAGACTAGAAATCGCTACATATGGTGCGCTTCTGGAATATTCAGCGGTTATTTCTTTTAAAGCGCTGATTCTCGAATAACTTACTGGAAGAAGCATCTGAATTATTTTTAATCCATACATTTCTTGCTCATAAAATACCCTATGACCCGCTTCCAAGTTGGGTCCATTTATCAACGAATATAATATCTTAGGCATTAATCCAATTAAGATTATGCCTAATAGCATAGCCATTATCCAAAGCTCTTTGATTATTTTCTTTTTATTTTCTAGTTTTATAAACCGGATCAGATATGCTACTGCCAGCATAATAAGGCCAAATGCATAATAATACCCATAACCCAAGCCTACAAGAACCACCATAAGTATCAGCTTCCACTTCTTTTTTTCTTCTATTACGCCTGCAACATATAGAGCCAGATATATTGCCAACGGAATTTCAGCATACACCACCAAAGTAGTATGAAGCAAATAACGATAAAAATGATAGGGGGCAAATGCAAAAAGAGAACTGATTACAAAAGATGTCTCTCGATTTATATTTAATTTCCTAAGTAGAACTGACATACTTAATCCATCTAATACGAATGAAACTAGCAAATATGAATATATTATAGCTGGTGTGCTTTTTATAAACCAAGATAAGATCCATACCATCAGATCCATTGTATAACCAGCAAACGGATAATCCACTAATACTGCTACTTCTGGTGCTCCTATTCTTGGGTTTAAAAAAACTCCTAACAATCCTTGCTCCTGAATACCCTTCACGTATGCCATTGTAGCAGTTCCATCCCATCCAAACGCATAATATGTATCAAAATTAAAGCCTTTTCCTAAAGATATATATCCCACTGCCAATGTAAATATAGCTAATAAAACATAGTATACGATTTCTTTCTTTCTATCTGTCATGGTGATTCTCCTTTAAAATCTCGAATATAATCCTGTGCTTGAGATGTGGAAATTATGCATCTTACAATTAGAATTCTAAAATGCATTAATTACTTTAATGATGTATCTTTCTTCCTCTTCCGTCATCCCGTTATAAAGTGGTATAGATAAAACCGTTTTCGCATAGTTTTCTGTAATTGGAAGTGACCCCTCCGGTACCTGCAAATACTGATAAGCCTCTGACATATGTGGAGGGATTGGATAATGAATAATTGTTCCTATATTCTTTTCATCAAGATATTTTATCAACTCATCTCTGTAATCCGACCGAATAACAAACTGATGCCAGATATGAGTAGCACCTTTTCTGATCTGAGGCAACACAATCTTATCATTGTGAAGCTCACACAAGTATCTCTCACAAATCTTTTTTTTCTCTTCTGTAAGCTCGTCAAGATATTTTAGACGTATACGAAGAAATCCGGCTTGAATCTCATCTAAACGCGAGTTCGCTCCAACAACTTTATTATAATATCGTTTCTCGGAACCATAATTTCTATAAATCCGAATTTTTTCTGCAATATCAGCATCATCTGTTATCACTGCACCAGCATCACCAAAAGCCCCCAGATTTTTCGACGGATAAAAAGAAAAACAGCCAACATCACCAAATGTACCTGTCATCTGTCCACAAAACTTAGCACCGTGGCTTTGGGCACAATCCTCAACCAGCCTCAGCTTATACTTCTTGCAAAGCTCAACAACTGGTGTCATATTAGAAGCTTGTCCATAAAGATGTACAACTAAGATTGCTTTTGTCCTGTCCGTGATCTTTTCCTCCAGCTTCGATGCATCTATGTTAAAATACTCATCTGGTTCAACAAATATTGGTGTTGCACCATTCATTGTAATTCCCATGACACTAGCAATATAAGTATTCCCCTGTACAAGAACTTCATCCCCTGTGCCTATTCCAAGAATTCTGAACGCAATCCAAAGTGCGTCAAGTCCACTGGCTAATCCTACACAATACTTTGCCCCCATGTAATCAGCAAATTCCTGTTCAAAACACTTTACTTCATTTCCAAGTACATACCAGCCGGAGCGAAGCACTTCTATTGCTTTTGCCTCAAATTCTTCTTGATGTTGATAAAAGCCTCTATCTAGGCGATTGGGCATAATTCTTTCCATATCATTCCAGCTCCCGTTCTCCTTTTTTGAAATAGAAATTCATTCCAAATATAATAAGTACCTATCATCATTTCCTATCATATTTTGTGTTAAAATCTCAACATAATTTAAATAGCTTACATATTTACATTATTCTCAATTTTTTATCGAATTCTTTTTTTAGCATACCATACCATACCAACGTTTTATATTCACCATTTTTCATTATATGTTCTCTAAATTCACCTTCATAAACAAATCCACATTTTTCATAAAAATGAATTGCCCGGATATTATCTTTTAATACGTTTAGGTACACTTTATGTAAGCCATATTCGTCAAACGCCTTTTCTAACAGTAATCTTGTGGCTTCCTTAGATACCCCTTTTCCATGTACACATTTTCTTGTAGATATTGCATATTCTGCTGTACGATTTAATAAACTAATATTCTTAAGACTTATTGTTCCTAAATAATCATCTTTTTCATCAACTATAGCAAAATGAATGCTTATATTTTCTGTAAGTTTTTCTGGAATTTCTGAAGATCTGCAAAATGCTAATGCCTGCTCTTCTGTAATAGATTTCATATCTTTTTGGAATCTCTGCTGAATGTCCTCATCACGCATCCACTCAATCATAAAAGGAACATCCTTTTCGAGCAGTCTTCTAAGATTTGTCATTTTTCTCCTCCTTAATATTTGATTCCTCTATAATATAAGGCGGTCGATTCCTTGAAGCATCAAAAGTCCTCCACAAATACTCGCCAAGAATTCCCAATGTCATCATGATTACCCCAAATGCAAATAAATTAAAAATAAATAAAGATGTCCATCCGGATACATCAATGGCCCCTGCCAGCCATGAAATCAACACTACGATTGCCCAAATAACTGCGCCAATGATTGAAATCATACCTACATTCAAAACTATAGAGATAGGCAATGACGTAAAACTGAACAATGTATCCATTACCAGTTTTACTTTCTTCTTAAACGTCCACTTACTGCTTCCAATTTCCCTAGCCAAGCGATGATAATAAATCTTTCCCGTCTTAAATCCGCTCCAGAGAATCTGCCCTGTTAACGCACTGTTTTTTTCATCAAGGTTTTCAAGGACAGTTATAACCTTTCTATCCACAAGATAAACATCAAATCCTTCATCTGGCATACCGGAAAGTGCAAATTTCTGTACGAGTTTATAATATAGATTGGCAAAAAGAGTTGTCTTTTTTGACTCATCTCTGCCTTCACGGACAGCCAACACCACATTATTGCCTTCTTTCCAAGATTCAATCATTTCAAGCAAAAGTTCCGTCGGTTCTTGGAGATCAGCTGCCTTAACCACCGCACAATCGCCTGTACAATTTGTTAAACCACATAATATAGCAGCATGTGAACCAAAGTTTCTTGACAGACTTATTATCCTGATATTCTTATTCTGGGCCGCCAGTTCCTGCATAACTTCCCAACTTTTATCTTGTGAACCATCATTCACCATAACAATTTCATATGCATAGTCGATCTTATCTATAAATTTTTCTTTTAAATCGGCATACAGAGGGCGTAAGTTATCCTCATTATAATAAACCGGAATAACTAAAGATACTTTCATTTTTACTCCATCCTACCATTTATTATTTTAACAAATTCATCATAATCCCGAATATATTCTTCTGCGTCATAGTGTTCACTTGCAAGACATAAAAGGACAGAATCGTTACTAAACTCATACATATCCTTCCAGACCATGTTAGGTAAATACAAACCCATATTCGGTTTATTTAACCAATACTCAGCTTCATTCCCTTTGCCATCCTTTACCTTAACTTTACTTGATCCTGCAACATTGATGAGAACAAATTGACTTTTTCTGTTTGCATGCTGCCCACGAATGGTATTCTTTGCTGAACCATACATATAAAATATTCTTTTAATTTCGAATGGAATGTCCCGATTCCCTTCGACAATCACAAGATCTCCTCGTTCGTCACCCTTTTGAGGGAATTCAAGTATTTGAATCGTATTTATTTCATTCATTCGTTTTCCTCCCTTATATGTTTTATCCATATCAAACGTCCTTAGCTATTTTTCATTCACACTGCCGGTTATGTATTTGACTGTACATTTTTTCATAATAATTTTGATATTCACCAGAAAGAATCGTTTCCCACCATTCCCGATTATTCAAATACCATTGAATTGTTTTTTTGATTCCATCTGCAAATTTGGTCTTTGGCAGCCACCCTAATTCCTTATGAATTTTCGTAGGATCAATTGCATACCTCATATCATGGCCTTTTCTGTCAGCCACATATATAATCAAACTTTCAGGTTTATCTAATTCTTTACATATCAACTTAACAATATCAATATTTTTCATTTCATTATGACCACCCACATTATATACTTCTCCTACGCCTCCATTATGAATGATCATATCAATCGCACTGCAATGATCCTCAACATACAACCAGTCTCGAACATTAAGCCCCTCCCCGTAAACTGGTAATGGTTTATCATGCAAAGCATTAACAATCATCAATGGTATCAGTTTCTCCGGGAAATGATAAGGTCCATAATTATTGGAACATCTCGAAATTGAAACCGGAAGCCCATATGTCCTATAATATGACAGTACCAATAAATCTGCTGAAGCTTTAGAACTGCTATACGGACTACTTGTATGAAGCGGTGTCATTTCCGTAAAAAACAAATCTGGTCTATCCAACGGAAGATCACCATAAACCTCGTCCGTACTTATCTGGTGGTATCGTTTTATACCATATTTTCTGCATGCGTCCATTAAAACTGCCGTTCCAATGATATTTGTTTGAAGAAAAACTTCAGGATCCTCAATAGAACGATCCACATGACTTTCTGCTGCAAAGTTTACCACTATATCCGGTTTTTCTTCTTCAAAAAGCGCATAAATCGTATCTCTATCACATATATCTGCCTTAACAAAACGAAAGTTTGCATTTTCCATAGCCTTCTGTAAAGTACTTATGTTGCCTGCGTATGTTAATTTGTCAACACATACCAGCCGATAATCCGGATACTTCTTTAACATATAATATATAAAATTACTTCCTATAAATCCTGCTCCACCTGTTACAAAAATTATCATAGTTTTCCACCTTTAATAAAAATTAAATATTTTTCCGTCGGCAACCGTTCTCAAGTATAAACCATACGGAGATTTTCCATACTTATCTGCGGCATTGAGTAATTCTTCTTTAAGGATCCAATGATTACGAAACGCAATTTCTTCCGGTGCTGAAATAGCAACCCCTTGTCTCTTCTCAATCATATGTACAAAATCAGCTGCTTCTAACAAGCTTTCCATCGTGCCTGTATCAAGCCAGGCAAATCCACGTCCCATAAGCTGTATGGATAAGCGATTTTTTTCCAAGTAAAAATTATTTAATGTTGTGATTTCAAGTTCACCTCTGGCTGATGGTTTTACCTTTTTTGCTTCTTCTGCTACACCTGCTGGATAGAAATATAGCCCTGTAACAGCATAATGACTTTTCGGATTATTTGGTTTTTCTTCAATCGATAAAACTTTCCCGTTTACATCAAATTCCACGATTCCGAATCGAGCCGGTTCCTCAACATAATAACCAAAAATCGTAGCATTACCTTCATTTGCTAATGAAACAGCCTTTTTTAACATACCCGAAAAGCCGCTGCCATAAAAGATATTATCTCCCAAGATCATGGCGCAACTATCATTCCCTATAAATTCTTCACCCAACAAAAATGCCTGCGCCAACCCATCCGGTGATGGTTGAACTTTATAAGATAAATGAATTCCAAATTGTTCTCCAGTCCCCAACAGATTCTCAAATCTGGGAGTATCATCCGGAGTTGAAATAATAAGAATATCCCTTATTCCAGCAAGCATTAAAGTTGATAACGGATAATAGATCATTGGTTTATCATAAATAGGCAAAAGCTGCTTTGAAGTAACCATTGTCAATGGATATAATCTTGTTCCTGCTCCACCAGCAAGTATAATTCCTTTCATCAATTATATCCCCCTTTTTACTAAAATTATAATACCTGCTTTCGTTTCATTTTTTACCAAAATAATATTTTTAAGTCTGAACAAAAGCAAATAAATCAAATCATTTCTTCAATTTGGGCTAATAATACCTGAGCAATTACACTCCAATCGTACTCCGTTTTAACAATTTGTCTGGCATCTTCAATTATTTTTTCCTGCTCTTTTAACTGATACTTTTGTATAACCTCTGCCATTTCATCAATTTCAGCCAAAATCAAACCTTTAGTACCCGTTATCCCTCTGGCACCAAATTTCGTAGTAATAACCGGTATCCCAGCCGCCATATAATCAAACATTTTCAGATTTGTTCCAGATCCACTCATCATTGGATTTAATGCAAAATCTACCACATTAAAAATTCTAGTTTTTTCCTCTTCTGAAACCATTCCTAATAAACCTACATTAATAGGAATGTGATATTGATCGGAATTTTTTTCAAAATATTGGCACTGACTACCCATTAATAAAAAAACTGTATCTGGACATTTTTGCGCAATTTCAAAAATACGCTCACATGCCTCTAAATTCGGTCCATGCCAGCTTCCCATAAACAATCCTATTTTATAATCACACATATTTAGATTTGATTTATATTTCAATCGTTCTTTCAAATTTATAAATTGAGTTTTATCTGTATCCACTCCGTTGGGAACAACTACAATCTTTTCTTCTTTAATATGATATAATTCACATAGTTTTTTTCTATCTTCTTCTGAACAAGTCATAATAAATTGACTTTTTTTGCAACACTCCTGCTCTATATCAAAGACCTGTTGAAGAAGTATTTCTTTCATATCATCATCTGGAAGAATGGCTTTTTTTATTAAATATTCTACATCCTGTGCCTCGTATATAAACGGTTTACTTTCCATATATTTTTCAACTTCATGATATAAATAGGGATGTGAAACAATAACCAGATCACTAGTACTGATTGAATCCATCAGTTGTTTTCCAAATTCTTGTGTTAATCCTGATTGCGTAATCAGTGCAATATCCGAAACCGGAACACCAATCTTTTTTTCTAATTCATTTTCTGCAATAAAATGTTCTTTACTCTGAGAAATGCATCTTTCTTTGATTCCATCTTCAATATAACCCCAAAAACCCTTTTTTAAATAGTTTGTAAATGATATTATCTCAACATCATACTTCTTTGCTATATTTTTATAAAGATTAAAGCTTCTTGCCTGTCCTCCTCCCCTGACAGGTACAATCGGAAACGTGGAGGTTACAGTAATCTTTTTGCGTTTTTGATCAACTTCTTCCTTTCTATTATTTTTACCTAAAATACCATCCATCACAGATTCCCATGTGATATTTTTCACTTCATCATAAGCTGCCTCTCCCATTCGTTTCGCTTCTTCAACATTTTGTGCAAAATAGTCAATCTTTTCTGCAATAGCTGCTTCATCAAAATCCACTACAAAACCAGTTTTGAAATCATGCACAAATTCTGTAGGACCGCCGGCATCCTTTGTAGTTAGTACAGGTTTTTTATGAAGCATGGCTTCTATCGTAATCAATCCATAATCCTCATCATATGGAAAGTATGGAATTACTAAACTATTACTATAATATTGTTCTACTTCATCATTTTTTAAGAAACCCAAGAACTCGATTCGCTTATCGCCTTGTGCTAATACCTCTAATTTGTCACGCTCCGGGCCTGTTCCTGCTATAAATAATTTTATATCCGATTTAACATACTTCATAGCACGTATCAACATATCTATACGCTTTGCACCATCCAAACGGCTCACAAAAAATAAATAGTTATATTCATTCGCCATTCCGTCCTTTAGTGTGGACGGAGGATATAATACTTGAACGTCAGCACGAGGCGGAAAATATTCCTTCCGCTCTTTTACAGTCTTAGAAATACTGAAATATTGTTTGTTTTTTTGCATACTAAGTCCCCAACGATCCATATACATTACTATTCTTCGTATTAAAGGTCCTGGAAACTGATAATATGATTCTGGAATTTCATCAATTTTCTTTAATTCATATACCAGTTCAAAAAAATCATCTAGGGAATCCGGGCAATAATAATCATCCATATATTGAATTATCTTATCAATATATAGATTTCCTTTTGGTACTTCTAATGGCAAGTTCATGAAATGATACGTGTCATACAATCCTCGCAGGCAATGTGCCATATAGCAGATGCCATTGGGATGCCGAATCATCCATGCCGGATATTTCGAATAAATTACCATATCAAAATGACTGACATCTAATTGATAAAAGGAATGATATGTATCAATCAGCTCCCAGAAACTATATTCCCTGGATGGCAATTTTATTAATTCACATTGATGCTCTGTATTCTGATTGATCGTATCACATAGCCCCCACATCATATTTTCTATTCCACCTATCGTAAATGGTACCGGACTGGGGCTAACCACTGCTATTTTCATAATCTTTAACCTCTTCTGTATTATTTACATGCAACAACTGCATAATCTTGACTTCCAAACAATAGATTGGAAACCAATTGTATACCAGAATTAAACTCCTCTAAATTACTCACATGACTCGCATTTAATAAAGGTAATTGATATGGTACTTTACTACTTTCTGTAAAAATAATCTGTACATCATAAAAACCTGCTTGTTTTAGGTAATACTTCATTGTTTCAGGATGCACTGGTTTTATATGGGAAGGATCCATATAAAATGCATTGGTATATATTGCAAGACAACAGGGATTCGGTGTCTCAAATATAACACAGCTGCCTTTTTTTAATTTTTCATAAGATAGGCTACAAATTTCCATTATCTGTTCCGGTTTTAAATGTTCTACAAGCTGTGCACAAAATATTCCACCTAAGTCATCTGCATTTTGTTGTCTTAGGAATTCAACTGCATCCCCTTGAACAATTTTAACTCCTTTTTCCTCGCCATACTCTACATATTCTTCATATATATCAACACCAACCGCAGAAATACCATTCTCTTTCATCAGCGAAAGAAACTCACCCCTTCCGCATCCAAGATCTACAATATTCTGCTTTCCTAAAAAAAATTTCAAATATTCATTTTGCTGCCTTTGAATATCTTCTTCTGAACCTCTAAAGGAATTTTCAAATGAAAAATAATCTATATTCTGATATACATTGGGATTATTTTGTTGTTTCTCTGCTTCTGTATTTACTGAAATTGTTTTTTCTATATTCGCATTTTTTATTTTCATTTTTAAACGAGAAATTGAGTCAAATTGACTGCGGGATTCTGTTTGTAATCCATCCATTTCTTTTTGTAACCCATCAATTTCTTTTCTTGACTCAAATAGCATCTTATTTATCGAATTTATTTCTTCATATTGTTTTTGTATATTATCTTGTAATCCTTCCATAACATTATTTGTATATTTTAGTTCATTCCCATGCGATTCTTCTAATCGACACAATTTATTATATAATTCATTAAATGATTGCGTAGCAGATATATTAAATCTATTCTGCTCATCAATGATTGGCTGAATAAGGAAAAAGAATGCTCTCCGAATCACTTTTTTAATAAAAATAATTATTCCCCTTATAACCGGAATACTACTAACCAGATCATGATAATAATGCAATTCATATATTTGATTGTTTTGTTCTATCATCTGTTGCAGCTTAATGTCGGCTTGAATATCGTTTACGCTATTAAATTGAGCAGTAGAATTTTTAATTGTTTTCTGAAAACTACTATTTCTAGATTTTGTTTGATTATTTGATCTATCTAATAAATAATCTGCAATATATTGTCCATTAACTTGCCCTAAATTTAATGGAGAATTTATTTCTTCTGATATTGATTTAATTTTTTCAATCGCTTTTTCCATGTATCGCTATCTCCTTCGCAATCTGAAATGCAAAATACAATTTTCAATGAAAACATAATCTATCGCTCACTTAATTCCCATGTATGATCGATTCGAACTGTCCCTACTTCCTCATACATAGAATACATTTCAAACCGATATGCTTCTCTATAATAATCTACAGGAAGTCCGATTTCACATTCTATAGCTAAATCCAACGTATACACTTCCGGTAATAGATTCAAATGCCTTAAGTGAACGATTACTTGACCATCTTTTTTTAATTCAAATTCATCTAATTTATCTATTTTGGTATTAGTTCCATAACAATGTATTCCTTTACTATTGTAAATGGCTATACCAAATACTGCATCTTTAATAATATTCTTTACCGTAAACTTGATTACAATATCGACATCGCTCCCTGTTTGAAAAACGGTTCTCTTTTCTCCATCAGAAGTACACATTGCAATATCTATAATCTTAGCATAACCATTTCCCCATCTTTTCTTCAACTTTTCATCTTGATTTTTTGGTTCTTGGAAAGCAAGTTCCTTTTCCTTTCCTATTTCATTGCTTTCTGTAATGCTTACATTACTATTCTCTTCCTTATCATTTTTCTTATTATTTTCTTTTCTTTTTCGTTCCTTTTCTGCAATTTCTTCCCGTTTTTTCCCCATAAAGCCCAAATATTCTGCATGAACTTCTCGTGGTGTTCCTTCCATCTTTATTTTTCCATCATCAATCCAGATCGAACGATCACAAATCTGTTCAATCTGCCCCAAGGAATGCGATACGATCACGATCGTTGTTCCACTTTTTTTAATCTCACGCAAGCGGTTAAAACACTTTGCCTGAAAATTTGCATCTCCTACAGCAAGTATTTCATCAATCAATAAAATATCTGCATCAACATTAATCGCAACGGAAAACGCTAACCGCATATACATACCGGAAGAATACGTCCTTACTGGATTATCAATGAACTCCTCTAATTCTGAAAAAGAAATAATATCATCAATTCTTTCATCTATCTCTTTTTTTGTTAATCCAAAAATCGCAGCATTTGTATATATATTTTCCCTGCCGCTCATATCCGGATGAAATCCAGCCCCTAATTCAATCAAGCTGGATACTCGTCCCTTCATTTCAATCGTTCCATTATTCGGGTAGATGATCCTAGACAATAATTTCAGAGTAGTGCTTTTTCCACAACCATTATGACCAATCAAACCAACTGCTTCGCCTTTTTTGATTTGAAAACTGATTCCTTTCAAAACCCACCGTTCTTCATAACGGTTCCGTTTCCAGAATAACATTTTCTCTTTCAGCTGGCTTCCCTTATCATAATACACTCGAAAGCTTTTAGTAATGTTCTTAACATCAATTACGGTTTCCATCTCTATCTCCCAAGGCATTTTTATAATTCTTCTGCAAAATTCTTCTGCAATTTATGAAAAATCAGATAACCAAGCACACAAGAAACGATACCAACTGCGAATGCTGATGCCAATGTTTCCAGCTGCGGCACCTGCCTATAATACAAAATATCCCGATATGCAATAATAATAGGACTCATTGGATTCATCAGCAATATATTCTTTAATTCCTCCGGTACCATATCAATGGAATACAGTACCGGAGTCAAATACATCCATGCCATAGTTATAATGCCCAGAATATACTCTAAATCTCGGAAATACACTGTCAAAGCCGAAAAAATCAAAGTAAATCCCAATGCCAGCAGATATTCTACCAACATAATGATGGGCAGACATAAAATGGCATATACATTAAAGCCAATCCTCGCAACCAGTAGAACAGCAAAAATTACGATAAAGCAATAGAGCATATTGATAAACCCACTGGTAACTGTTGCAATGGGAAGCACCTCTCTCGGAAAGTAAATCTTTTTTACCATTTCCTTTGACTGTATGATACTGCTACAGCCACTGGTAATGGAGGTACTGAAAAAAATCCATGGAATCAACGCTACAAACAAATAAATATAATATTTTTCGATACCGTTTTTCATGATTACGGAAAACACCATTGTATACACCAAAAGCTGCAGCAATGGATTGATAAATGTCCAGAGAAATCCCAGCACAGACCCCTTATAGCGGCCCCGCAGATCTTTTTTCACTAATCCGGCTATCATTTGTCGATATGCATATAATTCCTTTAAAGCTTTCATTCTATTACCTTCCAGCCCTATTAAATTTACATAATGGCTTATTATACACTACATAACCTTTAATTACAACTTTTTCCATCTATAATCCAAAGGTTGACATAATTTCTCTAAATTCCGGACAATTAGAAAATCTTCTCAATACGGTTTCCCTGCTGTTACCGCTTCGAAGCTCACCTAACCAGAAATTAAGTCCCGTCTGATCATATTCTCTTCCCATAAATACCCGGTATAACACCTTGACATATTCCTCATCGCTCAAGCCTTTTGAACGAAACTCTTCCGAACGCATGAAATATTCCGCTGCCTGCTGCGGAGTTTTTGATCTGCTTTGGATCGCATTACACCAGTAATTCAGGCCATCCGGTTCTCCGGAACGTCCCATTGCTTTCACATAAATCCGATTCACAAACTTCGTCAGATTCACATTCTGATCTCTTGCCTGCCGCAAGGTTATCGACCCACGGGTAATACCGTATGAATTACAGATTTGTGTATATTCCTGCGAGTGGGCAAAGCCACGATAAACATATTCTCTTGATACGCCTTGTTGCAGCAGATCTATCCAGAATGCCTTTCCCCCTGCATCAGACTTGCGGTTCAAAAATACTCCATATAACATTTCAACAAAATCCGAATCCGATGTATGCTTTTGATTATACTCATCACTGAATACAAATCCATACCCTACAGAAGCTCCACTTTTTCTCTGATTCAGAAGCTCGGCCGTCCAATAATCCTTTCCGCTCTTTTCTGAAGTCCGGCCCAATACTTTTTCATACAACCGATTCACAAAAGCTTCTACCTGTGCGATCCGTTCCGGCGAAAATACCTCTAAATTCTCTCTTCTGGCCCAATACTGTGCTTTTATAAACCGACCAGCTTCTGTCAGATCACTATCTGTCCAGCCGGAAGTCTTGCCACAGGAAGATGCTATCAGTGCCGAGCTTTCCCCTTTATTACTCAGGCTCCAGCAAAAATAGCTGATTTTATAGCTGTCCAGTTTATTTAACCAAACTGTAGCCTGTGCGGTATCAATCTGTCCGTCTCCACTTGCAGGAGACAATCCAAATTCTGATACAAATACCGGTATACCTTTCGAAATAGCATAATCTACCTTTGCAGGAAGATATTGGGTATGCGACCATTCTGCGCAATAAAAATGTAAAGTATATACAATATTACTATAACCGACCAATGGATTATCTGCCACCTCGTTGGTATGTCCCTGTTGTCCTAATTGCGACCAGGTAGGTGTACCGACAATAATGATCGCATCCGGGTCATTTGCCCGAATGATCGGGATGATCGTATTGGCATAAGTCTTGATATCATCCCAGCTACAACCATTTGGTTCATTACAGATTTCGTATAACACATTATTATAATCCCTGTATTTTGCTGAAACTTCATTAAAAAAGCCTTTTGCCTGTTCCATATAGGTTAAAGGATTTCCTTCGCTTAACACATGCCAGTCTATGATTGCATACATGCCAAGATTCTTCGCATATTCCACACCATTGTAAAGAAGGTTTTTCAGTTCTCCCTGATTCCCACCACTGCAGTATCCGTTATACTCACTGGTATACATAGCAAGGCGAACTGCATTAGCTCCCCATTCATCCCTAAGGGATTGGAAGGCTGCCTGATTCACATACGGTTTCCCAACATCCCAGTTAATCCCGTGTGTACTTAATCCCCGCAGCTGGAAGGCATTCCCGCTCTGATCTACAATCTGCGTTCCTCTTACCTGTAATTGTCCATGCACCTGCACCGGTGTCATGGCTGCCGCCTCTGTTTTCTGCGTGGGTATGATGGTAATAGCCATCAAAACCGCAAGAAAAACAGTACTGATTCGTTTTAACCATTTCATAATTTTTCTCTCCTTCGCTTTTTATTATGGACCTTATAATCGTTTATGAATCTCTTCCATCGCTGTTTTTCCAATATAGCTCCAAGCAAATTCCTGTTCAACCACCTTTCTGGCAAGCTTTACTCGTTCCGTCTGCTGCTCTAATTGAAACGTTTTTATTGCTTCCGGCATTTCTTGTATTGATGTTATTAAGAAACAATCTTTTTCTTTAACACCCCGGCTTCCGAATTCTGTTGTGATGACAGGCACGCCAGCTGCCATATAGTCAAAGAGCTTTAGATTCGTCCCGGAGCCGGATTGCATAGGATTTAAGGCAAAATCCACCACAGAAAACAATCGTTGCTTCTCCTCTTCCGTCACCATGCCCAACATTCCCACATTAATCGGGATCTGATATTCTTCTCTATGCTCTTCAAAATATACACATTGATTCCCAATAATCAAAAATGTAACTTCCGGCAGTCGCTCTGCCATTTGAAAGATTTGTTCACAGGCCTCATAATTCGGTTTATGCCCGCTTCCCATAAACAACCCTATTCTTTTGTTTTCCAACCCCAGCAGTCGTTTCTGCTCGTTCCGCTTATCAATGGTAATAAATTCGATCGTTTCTGCCTCAACCCCGTTTGGAACAACAATAACCTTATCCGGCTCTATATGATACAGTTTACATAGCGTTTCCTTATCCTGTTCTGAGCATGTCATGATAAGCAGACTATTTTCACAACAAAGTCTCTCTGCTTCCCGAACCTGCGTCAACATTGCCCGTCCCTTTTCAGTATCTGGCAATATCTGCTTTTTTATCAGATACTCTACATCCTGTGCCTCATAAATGAACGGTTTGTCTCCAAGCTGTTCCTGTACAATATCATATAAATACGGATGAGAGAGAATAACCACTCGGCTATCTGTCATGGATGTCTGAAGCCGCTTAGCGTATTCCGTTGTCAGTTTTCCATAAGAAAACATCGCCACATCACCAACCGATATTTGCAGTTCCTGCTTTAACGCATCTTCACCCATTTGATGGCGGGTACTTTTGGGAACACGGAATTCCCACAAATTCGGCCCAATCCGTTCTTCTAAGGCTGGCTTCCAGGCTGCCGTAAAGGTCACAAACTCTACATTATAAAACTCTGCCATATTTTTGTATAACTGATACAGTCTTACCTGTCCCCCTGTCATGGGTGGATATACCGGAAAGGAATTTACAACCGTTATTTTTTCCTGTTTTTTCCCTGCTTTCCTATCCTCCTTTCGAAGCAGTTCCTGAACTAAGCTATCCCAGGTAATCCCCTTTACCCGCTCATAGGCTAATTCGCCCATTTCCTTTGCCTTCTTTGGATTTGCTGCTAAATAATCTATCCTAGCAGCAATTTCCCGTTCCACTGGTGCAGTAACAAAACCGGTTCTCCAATCCTCTACAAATTCCGTTGGGCCTCCAGCGTCTTTTGTTGTAATCACCGGCTTTTGATTAAGCATTGCTTCCAGTGTAATCAAGCCGTAGTCCTCATCATAAGGAAAATATGGTATGACCAGACTATTTGCATACCATCGACCTATTTCCTCCTCTGGAATATATCCCAGAAATTCAATCCGATCATCTTCTTGTGCCAACTGCTTCCATTCCTGCTCCATTGGCCCGGTTCCACCAATATACAGCTTAATATCAGCTGTTACATACTTCATAGCACGAATCAGCAGATCCATACGTTTCGGACGATCTAGGCGACTGACAACAAATAAATACTGATATTGACCTGTTTCCATTTTTTGAACCGCTGCAGGCGGATATATCACCTTTACCTTTGTATCAGGCGGAAAATATTCCCACCGTTCCTTTACAGTACGGGAGATACTATAATACCGGTTCTGTTCTTTCTGTCCCAACGCATACATATCCAGATAATGAATGATACTCCGGATAAGCGGTCCCGGAAATGTTAGATACTCTTCCGGCAATACGTCCTTTTCCTCATAAGAAAACAGCATTTCAAAAAAAGAATCCAATGCAGACGGTGTCGGATTATCCCTCATATATTGCATAATTGAATCCACATAGGCGTTACCGGGTCTCACCTCTACCGACAGCCCCTTAGTTTCATAAGTATCATATAAGCCCCGCAGACAGTGTGCCATATAAATGATCCGGTGTCCATGCTGAACCATCCACGCAGGATATTTCATACAGATCACCTGATCAAAATGACTGACGTCCAGTTCATAAAAGTTATAATAATTATGAAGTAAATCCCAGAAATTCCGTTCTTTAGAAGGAAGCTTAATTAGTTCGCAGTAATATCCCGGTACTCGGTTTATCGCTTCACAAAGCCCCCAAGAAAGGGTTTCAATTCCTCCAATCGTAAACGGAACCGGACTTGGACTGATAATAGCAATTTTCATTTCATTCTCCTGTTTATATTCCCACTCAATATTTATTGCTTATGCTTGAAATTTATCTAGTCTTTGCTGCAACTCTTTTATTTTCTCATGGTTTACAGCATCTGAATATTTTTGCTGTCTTATCTGTTCCTCCAGTCTCCTAATCAGTCCGGTCTGTTCATCTATAAACTGCTGCGTTAAGATCATATTATTGTACAAATGATTTATCGAACAGGTCACTGATGCATGAAAAATATTTTCCTGTTCCAAAATCGGTGCCATAATATGTTGGAGCAGTTTCCGGTATATTTTTTTCCAAAAAGGTAGTTTTGTATTACCATCTTGATTTTCTATGGTGATGTTATATGACTGATTATTCTTTTCCACATATTCCTTTAACTGCTTGATTTCTAAATATGTGGAATGAATGGATGCGTTTTCCTGTTTTTGTCCTTTCCCCAGAATAATCTCGCCAATCTGCTTACCGCTCATTTGCTCTGGATATTCTATTTCCTCTACAATTTCCTTTACTTTTTGCCTGACCTGTATCATGTACGTACCAACTCCTTAACCACTCTGTTCCAAGACACGTCCATTTCTTCCAGCTTCTTTTTGGCCTGCCGCCCATAGGTCTCTGCCATGGTATTGGAACTCCAGATCTCATCCATCGCTCTTGCCAGTTCCTCTGCCTCCGGCTGCATAACCATACCCGTTTTGTCATGTTCCACAAATTCCAGCGGCCCGCCGCTATCCGTAGCAGTAATAACCGGCTTGGAAGCTGCCATCGCCTCTAACGTGATATAACCATAATCTTCCTCTTTTGGAACAAATAATATCGCCTTTGCTTCTGCATATAGCCGAAACTTTTCTTCCTGTGAGACATAATCCAAAAAACGAACCCGTTCCTCCAAATGCTGTTCTTCCACAAAATCAGTCAGTTTTTTCATCTCTGCCGGATGGTCTGCTTTACCCAGAATATATAGTTTTACATTGGATCTTGTCTTTGCTAATGCCTCCAAAGCCAGCATTTGCCGCTTTGCCTGTGTGATCCGGCTTGGCACTAAGATATAATCTTCATAGCCCTTACAAAAAAAACGGTCCATATCCGGACATGGGTGATAAAGCGGAACGGATCCTATCCCATTATATTTTTCTAACCGCTGGGATACATGTTCGGAAATCGTGTAAATTCTTTTTGCTTCTGGAAGATACCTGTTGTCCGCATTATAGATAATTGTTCTCGCTTCATTTCCTATATCGTTGTTTTTAAGGTTGCTATACGATGTATCAAACAATTCATAGGCATCCCTGTGCTGATGCAGCATCCAAATCACCTTGTTAGGATGAGGGATAAAATACGCCGGAAATTTTAACCCAATGCATAAGTCCGTCTGCCCTGTCCAAGTAGATGCTACTTCCATTAAACGAGCTGTAATGATCTGTTCTTCTATTTTTTCACAAGGGCGATCCATAAATGGAATTTTTACCAATTCCACCTGATGTCCTGCTTGTTTTAAAGCACAGACAAGGTTATCTGCTAAAAATTCGGCTCCGCCCTTTACAAATAATGCTTGTACAGTCGTAATTACAATTTTCATTCTTTCACTCTCTCTATTCCTTCTCCAATTCCGCAATCCGTTTTCTGATTGCGTCTACTGCCTGCTGCATGCTTAGTCGTTCTTTTACGAACGCCTTTCCTTTTTCCGCCAGTATCCGGTAATACTCGGAGTCCTCAGCCAGCCGCCGCATATAGGCTGCTGCCTGATCAATATCCGGCTCCGCCCATCTGGCGCCCTTTTCATATGGAGGACTGGTTTTATCCAGAACCGTGAAGGTATAATCCACCATACAGGCAACCTCTTCGTTCATGAATTCCGTATTGGAAGACCAATTCGTAGCAATACAAGGGGTTCCGTTCAGCATAGCCTCCGCCATGACCAGACCGAAACCCTCTGCTCGATGAAGGGATACAAACACATCAACACAACGGATCAAACTGTTCACTATGATTTTATCCATAATTTCCGTTATATAATAGATATTCTGATATTCTCCAAAAGAAGCCTTCAGCTGATCCAAGTCCTCATTCCGGGGATTATTCATTTTTAGCACCAGACCTACCTGCCGGTCATCCGGAGAAAAAGCCTTCTGAAATGCCTGAACAGCCCCCTGTGGATTCTTCCGCTCCATTGTACTGTTGGTATCATACATGACCAAAAAAAGGAATTGAGTTTCCGGCAGATGAAAATAGCTGCGGTCATAGCTCTCATCGGTTTCTGCTGTAACGCAATACGGTATGGTATATACCGGTTTATCCGTTATCCGCCGGATACAGGAACTGGTAAATGCAGAAGGCGTCCAGATTTCATCTACAAGATCCAGACTTTTTTTCCAGCTTTCCGGAAACTCCTCCAGTTCCCACAGCCAAAATGCTATATTATATCGATAGTCCCATACCTCCGGTTCCATACGGATATATGCCATGAGCAGATCCATCGGTTCAATATGAAGCAGATTGATATGATAGGGCAAATCCTCACGGATCTTATGATCCCAGCTATGATCCTCCGCCCGCAGTTTCCCATCTAACAAAAAGTCCTGAATAGAATACTGAATTCCCGTATGTTCCAGTTCATTGGCAAGCAGCCGGCAGCTTTGTCCCAGTCCGATTTCCGCCCGGATACAGCCGATTAAGTTAATACCTGCTTCATACCGGTCCTTCTGAAAGGGCCTCCGCTTCCGCTTTTGAAGCCTTTTTATACTCCGCTCCTGTATCTTATCTTTCAGATAACGAAGAAGTCCCATCGGCAGGATTTTAACCAATATTGGCCTTAATTTCTCCGACAGCTCTATAATTCTCTGTGATAGATTCATGTTTCTATCCTCATCAATTTATTTCCTATGGATTTGATTATCAAACGATATTAGATTTATTATACGTCAAATTCCGCCTACAAACAAGAGATTTCAAAGTTGATTCTGTAGGTTCTGAGTATTTGATCATCCGAATTCTTCTCATATAGAAACATTTTGTTTCCCTCTTACGGTATCTGTATCTGCATAGTCCCCGGTGTATTCACCTGAATGATACCTCCCCAGTTACAGATAAGCTTACTGTTTTGATTCAATGCCGGCTTATTCGCTATCCATACAGTAGGACTTCCCGGAGCCCAGGGAGCCGCTATTACCGGAATACAGGGCATTGGCGTTAAGACACCCAATGCAGCGGCAGTGGCTGCTGCTACCTGTGGATTCGCCAGGGAGGTACACATTCCAAAAGGCATAATATTTTTTAACGGTACATTATCCATGATAGTTGCCAACGGCATCGTCGTCACTGTTTTATTCTCCGGCGTAATCATTAACGCCGACGGAGCCAGTCCAAAGCTGCAGCTGCACATAGCTCCACCGCATACAGCAAATCCCATTTTTCCATCTCTCCTTTAATTTATCTTCACCATAGTTCCTTTTAGTTCCATTATGCCGCTGCTGCCTGCCTTCAGGGAGCCTTGCGCCTTTAGCTCTAGCATGCCGCCATCCAGCTTCATATTCTGTCCCTTCATTTGCAAATTCTTTGCACTCTTGATCTCGATCAAATCCCCTTCCAGCGTAATTTTCTTCGTCTGCCCGTCAATAGTCAATGCGTCTTTTCCCCCGGCAGATAAGATGATTTTCTTTTCGCCCATTAAACGGATTTCCCCCTTATCCATATCCGCCTCTATCATAGTCTTTGCATTCTGGTCTTTGATCTGCACCAGCTTTGCTTTATCCCGCAATTCAACGGAAATTCCATTTTTGGTATACAATCCTATCTGTTCTTCATTCTGGGTATCATCCAATTCAATCCGGTTGCCGCCCTTTGTCTGGATTTTTTTCATGGTATTTCCCTCTTTCGCAGTTTCCGCCGGAAGCAAATCCACCTCATTCCACAGGCAACCCAATACCACCGGACAGTTAATGTCTCCGCCCTGAAATCCTAAAACCACCTGACTGCCTATTTCCGGCAAAAAGTATTGCCCAAATCCATTTCCACAATAGGGCTGCATTACCGGTATCCATGCTGTGTCTGTCTTTCCTTCTTCCCCCAACGTCATCTCAACTAATACCATTCCCTTTGCATTTTCATTCCAGTTTTCTTTTACGATCCCGGTTCCTATTCCTCCATAAAAGCCTTCTTCCCTTTCCGCTTTATTTTCAACCATCAATTCTTCCAGTTCCATCTACTATCCCTCCCTACTTTCCATATCCTTCTGTTGTATAAAAGGGAAATACCAAATTAAAGGGATTGTTGGTGGAACGTACCACATAATTGATCTCTATGGCGATCTGCTCACCGTCTGCTTGAGGAATTGCTTTTACATGAATATCCTGAATTCTGGGTTCCCATCTTACCAAAGCCTCCATCACCGCATTTTCCATCTGTACCTGAACTGGAAAATCCGCACGCTGAAATAAATAATCATGGATATGGCAGCCGAATTCCGGACGCATCACCCGTTCGCCAGGCCTGGTCATAAGAATCACATAAATGGCTTCCCGTATACTTTCTTCTTCCCTTGACATAGCAATCCTTCCTGTTGCCGCTTCTACCTGAATTGGAAATTGCCAGCCGGCCCCTAAGAATTCCTTTCCACGTTCCTGCATTGTGTTTCCCTTTCTGTTTTTCCTTTACTCTTTCTCCTCATTCAATCGCTGCATATCGTTTCGTCCATTCATAAAAATATCAATCTCGTCTATTTTAATATCATTTCCCATCCGAATATAGATATTACAATACCGCAAATAGCGTCTTGCCCCTGCATCCTCACGGAACCGCTTTAACACCTCTACAAATGCTTGACGGCTTTCCTGAAATTGACGCATACAAAACAATTCCACACCTTTTTCATACCATGTCCTGGTTCGTTGTTTTCCGTCGATTTGCTCCTCCGGATCACCGTCGAACACATCATATACCTTTTCTACTGTCTGACTGTATCGATTCTTTACCATACCTGCAAACCGTACATGAAATCCTTCCTGGAATCCCGGAATCTGCTCTGCCGCACTGGCGGTGACCAAAAGTCTGGAACCATATAAAGGAGCAAGCTGCCGCAGATACTTTGCCATAGACGTATGTGCGGATAAGGGAACGGTTGCCATCCGTTTCTCTCCCCCTACAATACCAAACAAAACGATTCCATAATCAATTCCCATACTGATACCGCTGGTTTTTTCACTAATATCCTCTTGCAATCGTTTCATTTTTTGACATATAGCAAGCGCCGTTTGAAGTGCCTGTTCAGACCCCTCCGTATAAAATACCAGCATACCCAGATCTTGGAACCGCTCCACAAACCCGTTTCCCTCCATGATCAAAGGAATTACGCTGTGGAATAATTGATTGGTATTGTTTAGAACCTGTTTGCCATCCTGATTCCACATTTCCGCCTTTGCCTCCATGAATTGAAGCTCTAATATCGTCACAAAGCGGCTGTTCTGATCTCCCGGCACCACCTGCGTGATGCTTTCCTTTCCAAGAATCTGCAACATTTTTGAAGGAATATATTTCTGATAAGCCTGGTTAATGACCTCTATATCTTCCATGTGCCGCTTTATATTTTTTGTCATACGATTAAATACTCTGGTAATTTCACTGATTTCATCATTTCCACGAACGGTTAATTCCTCTCCGAATTTTCCCTCTGTTATCTGTTCTGCCCGTTTTTTTAATTTACGAATAGGCTTTAATACTGAGATATGAACAATCAAAAGCACCGCTGTAAAACAAAGCAACATAAGAATCAGCATCATTCCCATCATCTGAATCTGCTGTTGATTGATTTCATCTAAGATCAATCCCATATCCAGATCCACACCGACGAATGCTGCCACTTCTCCAGCATCATTTAATAACGGTACATACACAGATGCCAATTCTCGATTCCCCATATCCGGGTCTCTACCAAATTCAAACCTGCTATTTACATATCTGGTATCAACTACTTCCTGTAGTCCCTCAAAATCTTTGGTCAGTGTTGTCCGGGTTCCAAGCGGATGCTCAACAAATTCCTCTACATCCGCATCTTCGTCCAGTATATCAAACACATAAATCCCTGTTTTCTCTGAATCCAGCCAGATTATATACAGAGAAACGACTTTGGTCCGATTAAATAACTTCTGAAGCTCCGCTTCCTTTTCCCAGTATTCCGCATTTGGTTCCATTCGATTTCTGTAATCAAAAATCTCCTCTACCGTAACCATTCCCTCTACAACATTACCGACACTGACAGCATAATCATAATATTTATCTACAATCAATTTATTTTCTTTCAATTCCGTATATATATAAAGAATGCCCGTAACCAATATCATGAAAAATAAAAATAACAAAGTAAACTTCATCCGTAAACTGAATTTGATTTTTCGCTTCATAAGTGCCTCCGTTCTCAGTCTAAAGCTTTACCCGTTTCCCTGCCTCCAGCTCTAATACCGCTGTTTTTTCATCTTCTGATGTCCAGACCTCACAGGTAAGAACCCGTTTTTCTTCCTTATCTCTGTGCCAATAACAGAAGAATTCCCCCTGTTCATCTGTCACAACCTGCTTGACCAAATAAAAACCCGCTTTTCTGGCATGGTAATCTTCCTT
Organism: uncultured Lachnospiraceae bacterium; assembly: GCA_947589055.1. Classification (GTDB taxonomy): domain Bacteria; phylum Bacillota; class Clostridia; order Lachnospirales; family Lachnospiraceae; genus CAG-632. The sequence continues at coordinate 51,135 of CANPZL010000001.1, forward strand.
TAACGGAATCTCTAACCGATATTGGCCGGAAACATTACCGGGCTCTTGAAAAGAAAGGAATTCCTTGTGTTCCTGTTCCCGTATCTGAAATCTTACCTTCATGGGAATCTTTCCGCTCCTGCTAAAGAGAAACATGCCGCTTTCTCCTGCCTTATAATCCTCCCGTAGTCCCATACTGCCATCAGGATGACGAATCAAAATCAGCTCTGTTCCCGGTTTTGCTTTTCCAAACAGACAAAAACAGCTTCCTGATATTGGATACTGCTTGCCCGGTTCCAAATAAATCTTCATGATTTCCTCACTTAAAGAATCGTTAGACAATCGGAGTTCCTGTTCCTTATAACCATAAGCAGAAACAAACAATCGTACCCCCGGCTGAATCGGATGCAAGAACACATAGTACCCATTTCCTTTTTCCAATGGTACTCTTGCCTTCTCTAATATAAGTCTAACTTTTCTTCCTTCAACAGAAATCGGATTCCCTGTCAACGCATCTATCAGTTGAACGATCAGTCCGGCTCGTATTATGCTTTTACTCATGAAGCGAGCCTCCTTCTTCTATCTGTACCTGAAGCTCCCGTATCCGTTTCACTTCCTGCTTTCGTTCCGACTCTAACTCTACACCGCTTACTCTAAAATATATGGCATTACGACTTTCTTCATTTAATCCATTCCATATACGGTTCTTTTCCTCATAGCTCATATCCAAGATTTCAATCTGGATCATTTCCGAGTGAACGGTTTCTTCCTCATAGGTCATACTGTTTAATCCCGGATAATCCCGCAGTATCTGCAAGGCTCTACCAAGAATCCTCTGTTCCTCAGCAAACCGGAATTTTAGATCGCTGCGGGAATATGGCACAAGCATATAATAAAGATTTAAGAACATAGACGGATAGGCCCTCGTTTCTTCTCCCAGCCACCGCATCGGTTCATTTCGCATTCCTTCACTTTCCCGTATATCAAACAGATACAAGCCCAGACGGTATTCGCCGGTTTCCTTCGGACTGCAAAGCCCGATCTGTTCTTCCTCCGGCAGCACATCCGGCACCATATGCCTGCGCAGCAATCCTACGATTCCCTGCCCTACATCTGAAATAACTGTATAGCTTCCCATGCTTCCTCCTTTGGCGTTACCAAAACACCATTTCGAAATTCACCCTGCATCAAAATTTCTCCGGTTTCTGAATTATATAGTATCCCCTGTCCATGATACTGTCCCAATAGGAATTGTCCTTGGTACAGAATCCCTCCATTAGCTGCGTATTGCGTTCCCATACCGTCATACATTCCCATCCGGAATTCCCCTTCATAGATCATAATCTGTGTCTTATTATCATAAAGTTTTCCCGCTCCATAATAAGTTCCTTTATAGAACTCTCCATCATAGATCATATTACCGGTCTGAGGATGAAATTCTTTTCCGGAACCGTTATAAAGTCCTTCGGAAAACATCCCATCATAGATCAGAACGCCGGTTTCCGGATCATATTTTTTTCCGTTTCCTTCAAAACGTCCTCCAACAAAATCTCCTTCATAGAGAAGCTTTCCGGTTTCTCTCTCGTATAGCTTACCCTTTCCCTGCATTTCCCCTGCCTGAAAGTCGCCTTCATAAACCAGTTCACCGTCTTCATACAGCTTTCCCTGACCTTCCCGGCTATCATTCTCATACGCCCCTTCATAGCACAAGTTACCATCCTGATCGTATTCCCGCCCGATTCCTTCCTTCTTATCCCCCTGCACTTCTCCTACATAGACCATCGTACCGCTTTTATCATACTGCACCGTAGTTCCGCCAACGAAACTTCCCTCCTTAAACTCTCCCTGGGCTATGATGGTTTCTCCCTGATAAAGAACCCCCATTCCATCATATTCTCCCTGTGAAAAGCTTCCTTTATAAACAATTCCGCCGCCGGGTGCATAAAGTGTTCCTAATCCATGATACAGACCTCCGGACAATTCGCCCTGATAACGCACGGAGCCATCCTTTTCATAGATTTTTCCATTTCCTTCATAACGTCCATTTAAAAAACCGCCTGCATATTTTAAAGAACCGGTTTCATAATATTCCTTTCCATTTCCAGACAGCACACCTGCTGCAAAGGTACCTTCCAGTTGCTTATTTCCATTCTCATAAAAAACTGTACCTTCTCCATCAAACAGGCTATTTTTAAATCCTCCCCTGTATCGGATTCCTCCGGATGGATAGTACAAGATACCTCTTCCAGAGAATTCTTCCTGTTCAAAGCTACCCTGATACAGACGGTTTCCGCTATAATCAAACAAAGTGCCTTCTCCCTGTATCCTTCCCTCCTCCATTCTTCCGACAAACACGGTATTCCCGGTAGTGCCGTCTATGAGACGCACTTTTCCTGTATAACCGAACTGTTCATCACTATTGATCACCATTGTCTTTGTAAAAAACCGGGAAACTAAGATTGGCTGTATGCGATAGATATACAACAATGGGGCTAATATGACAATACAGGTCAACAGTACCAAAAACCGTATTGCAATATAGCGGGAACCAATTTTTATGTATGATTTCAAAGAATCCGGTTTCTCATCCTTCAAAATGTCCATTTCTTTTTTCTCCCTATTGTATCTGTAAGGTTCCAATCTGATCGATCATAAAGGTTTCTGCCTCCTCCTGCTTTGGATGGGTAATGACATAGATCAAAGCGATCATGACAGCTATTACTGCCAGCGGGACTAATAATCGTTTGCCTAAAGCAAGCAGGCGGACCGCCCGTTGCTTCCACCTGGCAATCCATGTATTAGCAGGAAGATGATTGACATTCCCACGTCCCATCAATTCCTCCATCAATCGGTCATAAATCTGATAAATATGGAACACATCTTGATATGGTTCCTTACGCAGCTGTTCCAAAAAATCATGCAGTTCCCGACTGGACTGCTGTTGTTCCTCTTTTTGGAACAAGAGTGCAAACAGCTGATAAAAACATCCTCCCAACTGCTCCTCTGGCGCTTGCTCCAGTCCGGCAATAAACGTTTTATCCGGCTCATACTGAATGGTTACCTCCAAGGCTTTCGTTATCAAAATACACGTCGGATTCAAAATACCGCACAACAGATATTCCGGCATATTCAAAAGCAATAGACGCTCCAGCAACCGTTTCCCAATTTCCAAACGTTGAGATAATGGAATTTCTTCCTTTTTCAGCCATTGTGAAAGCTGACTGCCCTCCCTGCGTACAAAAACCATGATCAAACTATCCTTCCAGAGAAAGCTTTCTTTATAATCCACAAAATTACCGGTGATTTCCTTATGTAAAAGATTCCGTTCCAATATCCGCCGAATATCCTCCGGCCGAAAAAACCGTATCAGTGTATTTTCGATTCCCTCTGTTTGCAAATCTCTACAGACAAGTACTTCAAATACACCTTCCTGCTGTTTTCGACTAATGACCTGATAGCTTCTGTCCGGAGTCTGAATTATCATGCCAATCCTCCTATGCTTCTTCTGCTACGATTACATATACAAAGGCACGCAAATTTCGATCTTCCAGGCTTTGTGCCAATATCTCATAAATTCCCGGCTGGCTGGGTGCCTGATACAATCCGTTTTCATTTATACTTCCTCCCTCCGGTTCCTTTACACTCCATTCTACCCGGCTTAACCGTTCATCGCCTACCAGTGCTTCAAAATATTGAGTTTCTCGAACATGAATCCGTGGCATCTCCGGCTGGATCGTCATTGTCTTTTTCTCCTCGCTTGTCGTCTCTCGTTCCCGGATTGCCAGCCAGTTTATAGTTAATACATCTCCGTGTATTTCTTTTAGACAACGAACTCCTATTTGAAAGCTCCCTTTATCCATATACAGCTTCACTGCTGTCTCCACATTTACCTGACCTGCATTTTCCTGGAAAATATCTCGTGTTCCGAATACAACTTCCCTGCCCTGCCGCTTTGGTATCACAGCTCCTACCGTTATAAAGACGGATCCAAGTCCCAATCCATGAACGATCTCCCCTGAGTAAAAGCATTGTCCTGCGGCTCCACCGATTCCCAAAGGAATCTCGACGGTTCCTGCCGCCACCCTATGCTGTAGGACATTCTCTCCTGTCTCAATCGTTTTTGCCGGTAATGTACTGTCCACCTTCACAGGCTGACGATTCTCAGGCTTTACAAGAGACATTTGCTCCATTGCTCCTAACAGGCGGTTATTCCAGACATACTGCCCAAAAGGCCGCCGGTCTACGCCTTCTATCACATAGGTGTCGCCTGCTTGAATAAAATGAATCCTTGCAAGATATAACCGTGGCGGCTGGGCGGGTGAAAGAATATCCTCTGCCGCCCCTTCACAAACTGACTTCCAGACTGCTGTTTCCTGCCGCTCTTGAATAACATGGAAAGTAAAATTCCCTTCGACTGAAAATGTCTGCTTATGGGAGCCGATTTCTAACAAAAAACTGTTCGGACGAATCCGAACGCTGCCTTCCATCTCTTGCAGTGCTGCCTGTACTACATATTTGAGATAATAGGTATCACTGGGCGTCCAATCCGTTTCCTGAAACGAAATCAACATATGCTCTTGTCCGTGATTACTGGCACCGATAAACTCCAATTCATATTGAAAGGCAATTTCCTCCTTACTTCCTCCCTTATCTATGAAAAGCTGTATGACAAGATCTTCCCCACACTGCACATACCGTGGAACGATCTGACGGATCCGAATTCCATTGTTTGCAAACAGTGTATGGCTTTCTTCATAAATTTCTTCTAAAAAACCGGTATTTTTCTCCGGCTCCTCACTGGTAAGAAAAAGGTGATACCCCTCTTTCCAACGATTGAATTCTACCGGCTTTCCCTCCTCGTTTTTTGTAGTGGTTCCGATGCTGTATATAGGATCTGTTGCCTGCTCACTATATTCAATGCAGAGGTAAAGAGCGCCCTCACTTTTACTCTCATTATAGTTTTCTTGAAAGCCATCAATAACGGAAAGTCGTTTTACGATTGGTTGTTCCACAACAATCTCTCGGCCAAAAGCATCTAAGGCTACACCCATTTCTATGGAAATGCTTTCTTCATCAACCTCGAGTACCTGCATTCCACACAGAATTCCATCTCCATATAGCAGACGATTCAGCAGTCTCCGTTTATGGTTCATATAAGCCTGTTCCCTTTGAAAATCCTCCACACTTAACAGCTTACCGTAATAATATCGATTTCGTTCCATTGGAAAATAATTTCTATCCTTCATAATGTCTTTCCTCTTCCTTTCCTACCACAAATGGTAAAAAATTCTGTCCGTTCAACACTGGTACACTCCATGCGTCCAGACTACTGTTTATCCCTAAATAAGAGTGCTGATCCAAAAAAATACGGGATTGCAATATTACCAGCTGTACCTCTATATGGGCGGGAGTGCATAGCTCCAATAACCGTTCCAGTTCCTCCATCTGCTCTTGCCCTGACAGCACCTGATGTTCAAATATTACCGTTATACAAAAACTGTCCTTCCCATATAACTGTTCCAAAATCGTCCGTCGCCTGCTGTCCATATCTTCATACGCCCACTGCCAGTATTCCACGATATACGGATTACTGCCGGTATAAAGAAACAGCATACGTTTCAAGTACTCTTTTGTCCCTCTTAACCCCGACAGCTCTGCCCCATGTTGAATCAAATATCGCAGTTGTTTTTCCTTCCATAAAAAAGGATTCTCTATGGAAAGCCATTGTGAAAGCCAGACCAATGACTTGGCAGGTGCTGTATCCGCATAATAAAGCATTGGAGCCTCCCGGATCTTTCTATCCATATCCTCATACATCGTCTGAAAAATCCTCAGAAACCGTTCCAGAAACTGTTGATCCCGATTCTGGTATAATTCCGGTAAAAACTGCGTCCAGCTTTGCCTTGGAAAGTATAATTGGATTCTCTGTAGTATCGGCATTTTATCATCTCTTTGCTCCAAATCAATCCGGAGACGGATATATCGTCCTTTGACGCCATACAAAAGCTGGTTTTCCCGAAACGTCAGCTCTGCCTGTTTACAGACTGCTATTGGACTTTCTAATTCTTCATCTGTAAGTGCTTCCGGATCATCACTCGAAAAAACCGCAATATGCACAGCATCTGCATATGGAACCTGTCCCTTAAGCAACAGATAATCCCATTCCATTTCCGGACGGCGGCTGTCGCAAATCCGAGTATAATAAGTACCCGAAGCTTCCTTTTCTCTAAGCGTAATTCCCTGCGGGGTGATACGGATATTTTTTCCTTCTCCCCGTTCAAAGCTTTGTCTGTCATTCCATAAAAAATATGGTTGCTTCCATTCCATTTCTTTCATCCTCTAGCTTCTGCTGCTGCGTACCCATTGAATGCTAACTTCATCTAAAACTGCAAGTCCCTGCTTTGGAAGCAGAAAATTTTTGTTTTTTTGATAGAGAATATCTTTTCCCTGTGCGGTTACCGTCAGATTTCGAATAGCCGCTACACAGCGTATCCGATCAATGGTTCCGTATAACTGACTATATTGAAAGGTTGCCCCAAAGGATTTCATATGAATTTGAAAAAAATCCTTTATTTCATTTCGAACCCATGCTTCTGCCTGCGAAAACCCCTTGTGTACCTCCAATTCCGCAAATACCTGTATAGGAATATAAACCGGTGGCTGTAGCCGGATATGGGTACCAATCATTCTTTTTTTCTCCAGCCACTTGAGTACCTGCTGCTGATATACAGGGCTTAAGGAATGCTGCTTGTTCATTCCCGTTTCTATTATAATGGTAATACTGTTTTTATCCTGTTCATCGCTTATCGCCTTTACACGATGAATCAATAACCCAGGTGTCTGTTTAACCAGTACCTCATAGTCTTCATTGGTAATAGCCCTTTGTATGTTCCGTTCTCGTTTTGTAACTGATAGAAGGCATTCACTGCTGCTTTCCGGCTGCGTGCCACCCACTGCCGCCTGTGGATTAAATACAGTTCCATTTTTCCATTTCAGATTTTCACCCTCTTTAATCCTTCCGTCTGCTCCAAAAGTACATACGCAATCAATTAAAAGAATCCTTCCCTCCGGAATCTTACCATGCTCACCGTCTCCAAACAGCAGAACTCCCTCTTTTTCCCGAAAACAATAACACTCTTCATAGGAACCTGCTTTCCAAAAATGGGATACCGGCTTCCAAAGCCGATAAGTGCCGGGAGCATCTTCCCGTTCCACTAAAACCTGAAGCCTGCTGCCAATAATATTGGAATCCTGCAGATCAATGACTTGATAAGGAAATCCGGTAGCTTCCCAGCTCACTGTCCTATCTGTCTTCTGCCGGATCGTCAACAATACTTCTATTTTCCCTTTTCTTTTTTTCTTATATTGAAACTCCAGCTTATCATTCTCTAAAAAAAGAAGTTCCTGCCTTTCATAAATACCACCTCTGCAGACAAAAAGCTCTACCTCCTCCGAAGGTTCAAAATAATCCTGCAAATCTATATGATAAATCCCATCTTCCTCCTCTGGCAGAGTTAAGTATATAGACGCTGCAATCGTCTCCTTTTGCAGCAACCGAATGCGCTGTGTTTCTATTCCTTTGAGCCTCGGTGGAAGGTCAAATTCACAAAAAGTCAGACGGATTCGCAGCCAATACTTATTTTCAACTTCATGAAGCCCTGTAGCTGCTTGCCAGTAAATAAAGCCGCTCTGTAAAAATCCATGGGTTTCATCCGTCAAAACAGTACATTCATTCCATATATCACCATCCCAGTATTCCAATCGGTAATCAGAAAAATGAGGATCTTCACCTGCTATAAATGGATTTCGTTTTTCTCCTTTTGGTTCCTCCAGTATCCAATAGAGCGCATGAACCTGTTTTTCCTGAACAGGCCGGTCAAAGCCTATAAAAAAGCAATCCCCCGCCTGCGGCTTCTCTCCGAACATCCATTTTCCGAACCGAATATCTTCTGAAGAAGCCCGCCACAACAGCCTTCCATCTGCTTTCTGTACATAACAATCCTGTATCTTTTCTCCATCAAACCAAATGGCCCTTTCTGGTTCAAAACAAAAGTCCTCTGTATAAAATCCGGTATTTTTATGTATCTTTACAGGTTCTGGTTCCAACAGTTGAACAACAATTTCCGACGGAGAGCGTTTTGTCGGTTCCACGCCTAACAGTTCCAGATACAAAGCTTCATTTTCCATTCCGTTTTGTTCAAGGTAAAAACGCTGCATTTCCTGTAACCAAGAAAACAACTCCAGCAACACAATTCCAGAATCAGAAGGATTGTAATCGGTCCATTCCTTTTGATATTTTCCAATACTGTCTATCGCTTTATTTAATATGGTATCAAAGCTTTCATCATCTAATGAAAAAACCGGTAGCATATTCTTGTCTCCTTTTTCATATGGCAGGATCCGCCTTTTATTTCTTAATGTATATCATTGCTGTCCAATTCAAATTGTATTTTATGCACTCCACTGATTATCATTTGATAATCCGGAATTTTCCCTTCCAGATCAATTTCTTGCAGTCCTCTGCTGTTATGGCAATACGCTTTGATCATCAGCGTTTGAATGCTTTCGATTCCATGTACATCCCGAAGTACATTTCGGATCTGTTCTCGATTCGGTGCTGTTCCGATCTCCCAGCCTCTTCCGTCTGAATTTCCAGTCAGCGGATTTAAAAACCGTATCAGCTTTTCTTCTGCTTCCGCCCTGCACTGAAATACAGATTCACGCCCTTTTAATAAACAGACAGCCGATACTTGTATTTCCGTAAACCAAGGCGGAACAATATATAAATGCTTCTGTAAATGGGAAATACCAGGCATCCGTTCCAAAATATAGTCTCGAAGCTGTTGTTGCAGACTCTGAAAATCCGTACTTCCTTCTTGATAGTTTTCCTGTAATACTACCAGTGTAACGGCTCCCCGCTGTAATTCCCCCGCTCCGTTTCGATTAGCATATGCCTTTACCTTTGCCACCTCTCTGGCCGCTTCTTTTGCCAAAGCTTCATAATCTGAAAGCATTACCGCCCGTTCCCGGTGCAAAAGCCTGGCAGAAGTCCGTTTGACAGCTTCTTCCGGAAGTTCAGCATCCCGTCCTCCTGTCAAAGAAAAACGATTGGTAATTTGATTCAGAAACCGAATGGAACGATCCAGATGTGTCACCTGCCCGGCTTTTAAATTTCCCTGGCTGCCTCCTCCCCAGGTATATTGTACCCGGATCCCTTTTTCGAGATTCGGCCTAGGGATCCTTCCCTGCCCGGCCTTTGGGAAAAATAATTTTCCTTCCCTTCTATCCAGCCGATAATGCCGATCATCCGGTTCTGTTTTTCCAAAATCTTTTACCTCCGTCCAAAGCACCCAGATTTCCCTTTGATGACCTTCTGTCTGAATATAATCGACTTCATTCTCGTCTTCTATCTTTTCCAGTTCCTTCGATGAAAGTCCGGTCTCATTCACCCATACCGAGATTTGGACTATGCCTTCGTGCTTAAGCTGAAAAAATGCGTCAGTGTCCTGACTTCGCATGGTAAAAAACTCTTCCGGTACGGTTTCTGCTGCTAAGACGGGAACTGTATTGAACCACAGCTCCCGTACCGGGATCATTGAAGCTGTTCTTTCCTCCGAGGCTCCTGATAACCGAACGAATCTTATCCAGTAGAGCTTCTTTCCAAATAACTGTTTTTGTTGAAATCCCTGATTGCCAAATGGCATTATCACTCCGTTTTTTGTTAAATTCTCTGTTTCGTCCTCTAAAACAAGGCTTCTCCATTCCCGCCCATTAAAAAATTCATAATTCCATTTATCTCCGACTGCCGGTACTTCTCTTCGTGGAATACCGCAATATAAGCCAAAGGGGCCGCCTTCTAATGGCTGATTAAAACCTATATAGACCGCCGGCCTCATTTCCCTCAGGGATTGAAAGGGTGTAAACGCTTTCCCATTTTTCCTCCATTGTTCTTCCAGATTATTATAAAATCCCATTATCTCTGGATTTTTCATAACAGGTTGATAATCATAAGACAATTCTACCCGGTTCAAAAAGGGCGTCAGATAATATCCGTATCTGGTAAATTCGTTATACATTTTAACAATCCGGATCCGTATACAATAAATCGTTTGTGCATTTACTAAAATAGGACTTATATCCTCCGGACAGGTAAAGGTAATATTTAGTATCTTCTCCTGACCTTCCTCTTGTTCCGGCCGAAATCCGTCAATGTATAAGGGTTCGGAAAACAATCTGGTAAAACCAACACCATTATAATATTCCCAAGCCACTTCACCTACGGTAACTGCACGAACTTCCTCCTTTGGAAAATCGGATTCCTTCATGACCGTTTTCCACTGGATTGGCTGAGGAACAGGCTCAATCAGCAGATCTGTTTTCCGAAATTCCATGCTTAATGAAAGTTTTATCACAGCGCCTTTTTTCCCAAATACCTCATTGGAACAAAGAAAACATTCTCCAAAGAGATAAGGACGCTCCCCAAAGGGATAGCAGCGACTATTCGCTTCCTGTCCGTCTGCTGTATAAATGAACTCCGGTTTTCGCTCTCTGCCTGTAGAAGCAAGCAATATCTCCTGAAACTCAAGGCCTGTATATGCTTGTATATCTTTTGCCTGCCATTTTAAAAAACAGCTGGTTTCTCCTCCCTGCCAAACCGATTGAAATTCCGGCATTTCTTCTGACTTATGAAGCGTTAATATATTCCCTTCCAGCCTCCAATCTGAGAATTCCCTTTCTCCATCAACGGAAATATAGGAAAAACTTGTCTTTTCCCGATCCGACACTACTTCCTTCCAATCCTTTCGATACCCTCTGTATAACAGTAAAATATGAATATCCGCTTCTCCCAAGTCGGAAAAAACCGTTGCGTGTCCAATCCAACAGATATGCTCCTGAAGATTCTGCAAATTGGAGACCGCCAGCACCCCTTCTTGTTCCGCTAAGCAGCAGATGCGGTCGGCAGTTCCCTCGATATAAAAGACAGATTGTATTTCCCCCGTACTAACCAGAATATCCTTTTGCGTTTCCAAACGCACCTGTTCATCCTCATCCGTCGTACCAAGTATCCCGGTTCCAATCGGAACTTCTGCATCACCCAGATCAGTGCTTGCCATCCCCAAAGAAACATATCCTCTCGCCGGTTCTCCGGAACGCTGCTCTGTTCCAATGTATTGAAAAAATTGCATTTTATCCCGCTCTAAAAGCCGATTATAGCGGTGAATGGTATCCATAAGCATATCTGCGTAGATATGCATCAGTACAGAACCAGAATCTGGAAACAAAGAATGAAATTTCCATTCCGGCGTGTATGCTTTTGCCAGTTCTTCCATCTGACGGATCAGGTCATTTTTCGTTCGTTCATCTAATAGAATGGGTCGTATTTCCATTTTCTGCCACATTCCTTCCCGCATTTGCTTCCTTTATCTTATTTCCACGTCGAATTGCGTCGTATAACCGCTGGAGCCAATGCTATGTCTTACTCCAGTTATATAACAGGTTTTTGGTGTCGTTTGATCCAGATTCCCCAGCTCTAGGATCCGTCCGGGAAGCAGTTCGGGCAGCCCGACACAGCTTCCGCTCCCACGATTTGACTGCTTTGTTTGTTTCGTTGCCAGACGTTCCGCTTCCTTCCTGACTTTTTCTTCTCCTATCAGATTATTTCTCTCGAATTCCTTTAGTACCAAAATCCTGTCGGAGGAATCCGTCTCCCGCACTTTCACTTCTGCTGAAATCTGTTCCTTTCTGTTTTCTGCTCTTCCATATACACGAATCAGCTGATTACATTGTTTTTTCCTTTCCTGAAAGGTCTCCAGTCCTTCTCCCCACTTCAGGGATACCGCTATCTTTTTTTCTTTATCCGGTGTCCGGAAATAAACAGTTCCTGCCTCTACTAGGAATTCCTTTCCCGCCTTAGGACATAATACCCCCTTAATAAACTGATAATCGGAACCCATCTGAACCAGTTGTTCTTCCTTAGACCCGGCATTCGCCTGCTCTATCTCTATCTTTTCATAAAATTCCCTATATTGATCTAATAGTTCCTTTAAGGTTTGCGAGTAACTGCTGATCGTATACACCCGTTTATTTCGTTCCGTTTCCATTAACAGCCGGATCAAATCAAACGCCGTGATGCTGATTACCGGCATATCCCCATAATCAAGTCCTATTTCAGAGATATATCCCAAAAACAAGCATTTCAGATTGGAACCATATCCGAAGTCAACTTTTATGATACTTCCCAGATGAAATGCGTCTTTCGCAGCATCAACAAATCTTCTTGTATTTAACTGGAAAGCATTTATAATCGTAAACTGCACACTTCCTGCCTGGTCCAATGAAAGAGAAACCGTAACATCCTCCACTTGAAAGCTTTGCCCGGCTAGCGGATTTTTACCGTTCACCCAAAATCTAAATACCGGCGTAGTAAAATTATCGTATTTTTTTGCCAGAGTCTGATAGTCCTCCATCTTATTTCCTCCGCCTGTCCTTACTCCACTACTGCCGGTATCCGCAGAAGCTGTCCCGATCGAATTTCCATAGGATGCTTTAAGCGATTTTCTTTTGCTATCCTTCTCCATTCATCTGGGTTTCCGTACTCTTCATAGGCATAATTCCAGAGCTGCTCACCCTGCTTTACTCTCCTATATTTGGTTCGATCCGGAGATTCAAACGGACTTTTCCTTTTTTCAATACTGATGTCAAAGAATTCCTTGATCGTAACATCAAGCTTGGCACGGACCGGCATACCATCCGAAAGAAACATCGTATAGCTTTCCTTTACGTCAGTAATCATTCCGGGAAAATGAATGGATCCCCATGCAAATACAATCCGGGGCGGACGATGAAGGGTACCATCAATATGCATTAAGCTTACAATGCGTTTTGTCAGCTTGGTTACATCCGTTCCCGATTCCGGCTGTTGTAGGGACGGCGGTACATAAGTATCAAAATATAACGTCAGAGTCAGAGTAGCATTACTACCGGATACAAACTGACTGATTGCACCATCAAATCCCGGTGCAGTTTTTTCCGAGTATTGGACACCATTCGAAATCTGGTATTCGGATGGATTGAACTGCACCGGGATCTCCTCTCCCGTTTCCGTTTTGATTATCGCTTTTTCCACGTTTTATCATCTCCTACAGACCGGCTCTTTGTCGTTCCAAATACAACTGGCGTTCCAGTCTTTTACGAAATTCCGTATATAATTTCCCTGTATCGATCACTGGTTCTTCTATTTTTTGTTCCAGGGATTCTATCACCTTTTTCTGCTGTAAAAGTTCTTCTTTAAGAGAAAGCACCTGTTCTTCCTGCGTGCGAATGACTTTTTTCAGTTCCTGTTCCTTTCGTCGGAAAATTAACTGTTCTAATTCCTTTCGTTCACCGTCCTGCCTCCCAATATCTCTTATAACGGAAAGCAGCCGGACCCGATCCTGGCGGTAAATTACCGATGGCGCTGCAGGAGGCTGTACAATCTGATACCGTTTAATCAGCTGTTCAATCTGCTGAAGATTTACCTGAGAGGAGATCATAGTGGTCTGCCGGATAGCCCTTCGATGTACCAGCGGTACATACCCTGCATATAATTCCTTTGATTTTTGCTCATGACGCTCTTGAATCTTATGTGCAAAATTGGAACGTAAATACTCATTTTCCTTTTTATCTGCAAGGCGATTTACGATATTTTTACCGAGATCATAAATTTTTTGTAACCAGTTCCACATCTATTTCACCCTGAATATTTCCCCATATGCGATTTCAAAGGTTTCTAAAAGTACACCACTATTCTGGGCATCCAGTACGCCAAGCTCCCACTTTATCACCGTTACATTTTTTACAACAAAGCTGGCAAGAAGATCCCCGCTAATATCCATTACCGTTACACCAATTCCTTCCGGTATCTGCATTCCCGGAATTAGCTTTAGCTGAGAAGGGGCATCCTGAAGCCCCCTCTCGAACCGCAGGGTTTTCAACTGTTTTTGCGGAATGGGAAGCAGCCATGGCCCCCAGTTCATTCCTCCTTCTTGCAATGGTTCATATTCCATACTTTGTTCCATTCCGGATACCTTTGCAAAGGAGGCCATCTGATTGCCTATGGTCACCTGAAAATAATGCTGATTTGCTACCATTCCTGTTCTTCCCTTCTGCTTTATATTTCAAAAGGATTTTCCTGTATGTCCTCGATACGACTGTTGATGGCTGAAATCTCCCTGCACCAACGCTGCCTTTCACGATTCGGCAGCTCCATGATCGCATCATGGCTCCAATGGAAATAATACGCAATAAATGCTGCTTCTTCATAAATGCGCTTTGCCGGATAAACCTCTAGTGTCCGGCTCCCAGAAAATTTACAGGAATTTGTACCTCCTGCCCGCAATGTGGACAGATACCGGTATATCCCGGCGTATCCATAGAATTGATCTTTTCATATAAATCCTGTAAATATGCTAGGTCCATTGTATAAAGATTTTCAATTACATTTGTATCAACTGCTGCTAATGACCCCAGCCTTTTTATCACTCTCGCCAAAAGTATGATCGACAGATAACCCGGATTTTGCTGGACTCTTGGATCTTTCAGAGGAAGAATTTCGTCTCCGGCTGTTGCCAGCCGCATAACTCCTTCCCGATGAATAACCCCCTGGGCATCCATATATCCTTTCGGCAATGTAAATTCATATTCAATCTGCCAAGCCATAGTTTGCCTTCACTCCTTTTGCCTATTTTGTCCGGGTCATGCCTTCATGCGCAATCTCCAGACTTTCCACTGCCACTTCTGAAGAAGTAGCATTAAAATCCGGTGCTGTATATTTGGTCGGCCACGCATTGATTACCTGCCATGAAGCCGCAGCCTCTCCGTTAATATCCAATAAGGTTATCGTTAATGTCTGGCGATTCACATCTTTTTCAAACCCGGTTGCCATCCACTGATACAGCGCATCCTTATCCGCCACGCCTTGACGAAGTGTTATATTTCCATATTTCTTCAATCCAGGCAGCTTCATTGGCGTCTGAACCTTATCCCCTTCCCTGTATTCGATCACATCTATCGTGGCGTCAAATCCTGAAACCTCAGAAAAGCCGCCTAATTCCATCCCTTGTACCTCAACCATATACCTAAATTTTCCATGTGGATATGCCATTTATCTGTTTCCTCCTTTTCTATTGTGCATCTCCCGTTTTTTGTGAAATACGGAAGATTACAAATTCTGCCGGTTTTACCGGTGCAACTCCAATTACACAAATCAATCTGCCATTGTCAATATCATCCTGTGTCATTGTGTCCCTGCCGACATTTACGAAAAAGGCTTCATCTGTAGAAGTTCCTGCCAGTGAACCGTTTCGCCATAACGTGGTTAGAAAAACATCGATCGTACGTCTTACTCTTACCCATAGATTTTCATCATTGGGTTCAAAAACTACCCAGCTTGTATTCGCTTTAATAGATTCTTCAATGTAGATAAATAACCTTCTGACATTGATATATTTCCAGCTTCCGTCACTAGTGGCAGTTCTTGCACCCCATACACGGATTCCCATTCCCGGAAAGCTGCGAATCAGATTTACTCCCTTCGGATTCAAAATATCCTGTTCCCCTTTATTAAACGCACAGTCCAAACCTACACAGGAGCGTACCACTTCATTTGCGGGAGCTTTATGAACGCCTCGTGTCGTATCACTTCTTGCATAAATACCTGCTACAGATCCAGATGGTGGAATGGAAAGATTCTTTTTGTCCAACGGATCAAATACCTGCAGCCACGGATGATATAACGCTGCATAATTGGTATCAAACAATTCCCGATGCGCAATCACATCATCAATCGTTTTCGCATTTCTCGGAATATCTAATACTGCAAAACGGCTGCCTAAATTTTCACAATGTGCCACTAAGCTTAGTTGTACATTTGGATCCACTACGCCCGGAATTGCCATAATGGATACCATGTCATTATCCAAAAAGGCTTTGATTCCGGTTCTTTTTCCCGCACCTTCGTCTTTCCCTATGAAATCATCCGCAGAAAGACTTGCAATCGAACCATTGCTGCCTTCCGTCATAGTAACTATACGTTCTTTCATATCCTGACCTGCCACAAGATCAAAAACAGGCTGAATTTCATCCGGGATTTCTCCGGTTTCAATCTGTATCAATTCTGATTTTGCAGTTTTCTTTTCGATATGGCTGGGTGCCTCCGGATTCAGCGACAGATTTTCATACATTTCTACCTGATCACCATAGCTTACTTCCAGATTAAATTCACAACTCTGAATAAAGCGTACCGGCAATAGACTGGTATCCACCACTTCGTCACCGAATTCCTCTGCAAACTCCATAACATTATCCTGATTCTTTACTACTCGGTTATAAACGACCGTATTGTTCTCTGTATCACGAAATGCCACAATATCTCCCGGATAGAATCCAGAGCTGTTCTTGCAACGGTATTTCTTACCCTCTGGCAAAGAAACGATCTCTAAGACCGGCGTTTTATTCTTGCTTGCCGGTGTCAGACGGATTTGGAGATTATTTCCCCATGCTCCGGGATTCTTGGCTGTAAAGCTCAAAACCGGCTTTTCCGAATCCGGTGAAAATCCCTTCGCCGCTGCTGCATCCGCTGGTGCAACTCTTGTAATAAAGCACCTGGAACCGCCGTTAATAAAGAAATGCTCCACTCCATATGCAAGAAACCGATATTCTCCAAACTCATTTTCGGATAAATAGCCACCATATTTACGAATAAACTCTGCAAAATTCGTCACTAGCTGAGGGGTTCCCTCTACCGGTCCCCGCTCTGCAAGCCCAATAAATCCAGCTGTACTGGTACTAACGCCTTCCATCGGTTTTGAACCGGAATCAAATTCCTCTACGTACACGCCTGGTGATAAATATTCTGCCATATTTGCTTCGCTGATACTTCTCTGGAGTAATCAGCTTGCCCCCTTTCTGATTTCATTTAGCCTAATTTACAAAATTCGCCTTAACAAACACTTAACAACCTTCAAAAAGATATGCATATTCCTGCCAATCTTCTTTTACCAGATACTTTCCGCTTTTCCTGTACTCGTTCTCTAACGCCCGCAGAATATGCTCCATTCTCACTCCTTTCTTCTGTGATGCAGCCAGAAACGCCGCATTGATCATTATGTTTTTAATATTGCTTCCGCTTAACTCAAACCGTTCAGCCAGAAAATCCAAATCTACATCGCTATCCAGAGGAAGCTCTTTGGGAATGCTTTTCTGCCACAATATATACCGGTGATACTGATCCGGCAGATAAAATTCCAGTGTAAACTTTAGCCTGCGCTTAAAGGCTTCATCAATGTTCTGCGAAAAATTTGTAGCCAGTACCACAATCCCTTCATACTCTTCCATTTTTTGCAGCATATATGCCGCTTCCATGTTACTGTACTTATCGTGGCTGTCCTTGACTTCCGTCCGTTTACTAAACAACACATCTGCCTCGTCAAAGAACAAAACAGCCTGACTTTTTTCTCCTTCCTTAAAAATCTGCCTTAAATTTTTTTCCGTTTCTCCTATATATTTACTGACGATTGCCGGAAGCTGAATTTTATACAATTCCCTTTTCAATGTGCCTGCCATTACCTGTGCCGCCATCGTTTTTCCCGTTCCCGGAGGCCCGGTAAACAAAATAGACAATCCGGTTCCATATGGATTTTTACGTGCAAAGCCCCATGTTTCATGTACCTGCTTTCGATATTTTACCTGATTGATAGCTTCGGACAGCACCTGCTTCTGATTATCCGGCAGTATCAAATCATCCCAGTCGAATTTCGTTTTTATCAGCTGTGCCCATGCACTAAGATTGTGTTTCAACTGATTCTGACAAGCCTCAAGAAAACATTCTGTCGTCACCGCCTCCTCTCCTCTTTCGTATCTTATCTGCATCGAACGCTTCAGGCTTTCATTGATTTCCTCCGTCCAAAAACTATACCGGTCTGCCGCTGCCGCAATGACCGCTTCATCCAAACCAAACGGGGTTGCCAGCTGCTTCCACAGTTCATATTTTTTTTCGCCTGTTAATGGTTTTAGTTCCAGCCAAATTAGGGGAAACTCGTCTGTAAGCTGGCTCGGTTCCGCCTGCGTCCCGAAAAAGAAAACCACAGGCAGCCAATCTGTTATTTTTTTTATCCATGCCTGCCATTTTAGTTGCATTTTTTCTTCTTTCAGGAATTTTTCCATATTTGTTATACAAAGTACCCCGTCTACAAGGAAAATTTCCTCAAGCACAGTTTCCTGCTGTTCCGCCTCTAACAATTCCTGCATATTTTGATAATCCAAGACTGCAACCGGCAGTTGTTTCTGTCTTCCATACCAAAAAGCATATGACAGTCCTTCCGCTTTTCCTCCCTGTAAATAAAAAAATACCGTCTGTTTCTCTGTTTTTCCCTGCTGGATCGCAGTGGTGATCCTCCGGCAAATCCGTTCCTCCATACAGGCCTGTAATGCCTCCTTTTCCGAGGGATTCCATTGTAGATAAGAACAGTTATGAAAGCTGCCATCCCCTGTCAACCACTCCAATACCTCCGCCTTCAGCTTCAAGCCTCTTCGCAGTCCCGATGTATGTTTTTCATAGCGTATATCCAGCACATATTTTGCAAGGTTGCTTTCCGGAAAAAAATATCGAAGATAGGAAACGTCTGTCTCCATTTTATATGTATAGAGTTTTATTGCCCACTCAACACTGAGCAGACGTTGATTCCAGTCGTTGTTTAGATATACGAATAGTTTTTCATAGTTATATTCTAATTCTCCAAGTAAAACAAGGCACAGACAGAAGCCTTCAAATTCATCCAGATTCAGCTTTTGACAAAGTTGAATCACAGGCATACCGCCCAAATCTGCTTTCCATTGCTCTTTACCGATCTGTTCGGTTTGAAAATAGGTATGAAGCTCTAGGCTTAATATAGTTTCACTATATTCCCCGCCGCCTTGCAGATAACTGCCAGATTCCATATCCATTTTTCTTATATAACCGGCAACCCATTGTTTTCCCCATGTTGCCAGGGATTTCCAATCCAGCGCATGGCATTTGTCCTCTTTTGTTTTTTCTTCCATCCGACCTTTTCCCTTTCTCAGCCAATTCTTCTTAGCATAACCGTTTGATAGATTTCTTGTATTTGTCTCCCTGTTTCAATATTTAATTCCTCCTGCATCAATCTGAGATAATGCTCATATTGCTGCTGCACCTGTTGAAATTCCCCGATCTCTCCCAGTGCCTTCAGCAGCATTCCGTTAAACTGTTCCGAATAAGGATCCATCTTTAACAGTTCTTCCAGGATACGAATCACTAATGCATAATTACGATCTGCTTGTGCGCACTCGATCAGAAATTCACAGCTTTTCATATAAATTCCACGATAGTATTCCCGACTGACAACAATCCAACTGCTGTCCAGTTCTTCCATGTAATCCCCCTGATAGATTTGCACCAGCTCTGTAAATGCCTGTTCAATCTCCAGCTTTTCCCTATTGTCTTTCCACATATCATACAGTTTTACGAATTTCTGTACATCTGCTGTAAAATAGTGATTTGACATCACATATTTTTTATTTTCCACTTGTATCATGTCAGAAATCCCGATCTCTGAAAAAGCCCTCTTCAAATATGACAATGTAGTATGGAACAAGGATTCAAGATTCTGTCCACCTCCCTCCTGCCACAATGCATCCATGATTTCTTCCTTGCTCAATGCCCGCTCTTTTTTCTCCCAAAAGTATGCAAACATTTCCTTCGTCTTTTTCGTCCTCCAGCGGATCCGGTTCCCAGTCAGCTGATCACACACCTGTATATCTCCAAAGCACTGTAATGCCAGACGTTCTTCTCTTTCAAAGCTTTCCTTCTTCTTCCATCTCGCCTCCTTGAATTCCTGCTCCAGATCCTCCAGATACAAAAGCGTGAAGACCTCTTCTTTTCGCTCTCGATGGAACCGTACTGCCCGCTTCCATATTTCCTGCTTTCTACCTTCCTTAACCTACTCACGCAGAAAATCCCGCAAGATCGGGTGATAGTAATATTCTTCCTTGTTGTACCGCCGAATCGGAAGCTGATGGTTGACAAACTCCTCCAATAGCCTTTTCGGGGATTCTATTTCCAAAATATAGGTGCAGGTTTCAGAAGTAATGGAATTCAATAAGGAACTTTCCTCCATAAAAATCTTTTGTTTTACTGTAAGCGACTGCAAAATTTCATATACAAGATAATCCGAAAAAGCCGATGTCAGAAAAAAGGCTTTCATATCCTCGTTTCTCTCACCCGTATCCTGCATCAGCCAAAAGTTTACTGCTACCGGCCATCCCTCAGTATAGTGAATCAGCGGCTGTATGAATCCCTGTTCATCCATATCCGTTCCAGTCGTTTTGAAATATTCCGTCAGTTCCCGTTCTGTTATCCGTAAATCCTGCCACTTTAAAATCCGAACAATTCCTTGCAGAACAAATCGGGTGAGAAATCCAGGAAAAGGCCCTTTTATCAAAAAGAATATCCGTATCCGCTCGCTCATGTGGCTGATAAAGCAGCTCAAGAAATCATAAATCAATGGATTATTGATATGCTGAAAATCATCCAATATCAAGGTAATTGTTCCGTCCCATAGCTCCATCTGCTCCAAAATCCAGGTTGCCACATCCTCTGTCAGCTTCCGTGACCATTCCTCCGGCAGTTCCGGCAGTTGAAAGGATTCTATCTGTAAACGGAGCATCGCTGTAAAATAACGTATAAACTGGTTCATATCGTTATCCATATGCCCAATCTGATACCAGCTATAGGGAATCTGACAGAACTGAACATAAGATGCAAGCAGGCATGTTTTTCCCCAACCGGTTCCGGCATGCAGAACAACCACCTGCTCCGGGATGTTTTGTATCTTTACCAACAATTCTTCCCGTTTTATGCCACAACCGTTTATTTTAGGAATATGTAGCTTTGATGTTAGTAACCGCCCCTTCATGTTTCACTCCTCCTGCTTCCGTTACAGATGAAATTGATCCGCTTCCCGTTCCAATGCCGGATCGTCATTGATTGGTACTCCGTTTTCTATCCGTGTTGCCTTTACCCTTCCTGTCTTCTTTTGTACCCAATGCCCCAGCTCATGCATCAGATACCTATCATTTCCCGGTCCCAAATGGATGTCAGAGCCTTCCGAAATCGCCAATGCTCCCATCTGTGCCGGTAATGGGGAACCCCGATGAACACGTACATCATCTGCCGAAAGTCCGGTTTTTTGTTCCAGAGATGCTTTCATCTGATCGGTCAATCCGGTCATGTTTTTTTTCTGTCTAATCACCGTAGCTTCATCTTCCGAAACGGCCTGCTTTTTCTGGAAATCATACATTGAAGCTTCCTCCCCTCTCGCAATTCAGCGTAATTTATTTACTATACAGCATTTGCCACAACATTTTCCCAACATTTTACAAACATCGAAAACGAAAATTTTATTTTATATTTTAAGAGAGTGTTCTATAAACACTTAATTATAAAGTGTCAAAAAGCAACAGCCCCTATAAATGTCTAAAGATGGTATTTTTTGTCAAACCACTGCTTTAGGGCTGCCTTTTTTCTTAAAAACCCGCATTCCGTCTGAAGGCTAAAACTTACCGCTGATTTACCGTAGATAAATAATCCTCTTTGAATTTTTGGATTCCAGAATCCGTCAATGGATGATGAATCATCTGAATCAATACCTTATACGGGACTGTAGCAATATCAGCCCCTGCTAATGCGCATTCTGTAACATGCACCGGATTCCGTACACTGGCGGCGATGATCTCAGTCGGCAGATCCGTGTAGCTTAAAATTTCCGCTATATCCCGTATCAGATCCATACCGGACATACTAATGTCATCTAATCTTCCGATAAATGGCGAAACATAGGCAGCGCCTGCCCTAGCCGCCAGCAGTGCCTGATTTGCAGAAAAGATCAGCGTCATATTGACCTTGATTCCTCCCGAAGCCAAGCGTTTACAAGCCTTTAACCCCTCCTGGGTCATAGGTATCTTTACTACCATATTGGGATGAATAGCTGCAATCTTTCTTCCCTCTTCTACCATTTGCTCTGCACTTTCGCACGTTGCCTTTACCTCACCACTGATGGGTCCGTCAACAATCGAGGCAATTTCTTGAATCACTTCCTCGAAATCCCGACCACTTTTTGCGATCAAAGACGGATTCGTGGTCACACCACAGATGATTCCCATAGCATTTGCCTCACGAATTTCCTCTACTTTTGCAGTATCAATAAAAAACTTCATATGTCACTCTCCTTTTCATTTACTGTCATTTTCTCTTAAAACACCTTTTTCCAACAGATATTCCGGATAATAGGACAATTTCGCCCTGCGCAGTCCCTCCAATCCCAGATCCTCCTCTCGGTTAATGTAGGTGTAATTTTGCAGTTCATGCTGGACAAACTGTTGATTTATCATTGGATAGGCGCCTTGGATTTCACTGTATGCCTTTTCAAAATTGACATCAAACGTATCCTTCGTCACCTGACAGCCTAAGGTAAAAGCAATCACCTTGCCTCCCGTTCGAAGCAGTCCGCCTTTCATATGCAGGGATTTATAGTTTCTCAATGCAACTATAACCAGATGTGCTTCCTCATCCTTTTCATCATCCTCCTGCACACAGTTTCTTCTGCACCATAGCTTAGCCATTTCAATACAGTCTGCCACATTTCCATCTTGAATCGGCTCATAGCTCCAATCCGGATGCTGTTCCATAAAACGTTTTATGTGATTCCGTTTTCCGTGCAGTTTCTTCCCTGCTAACGTAGACAGCTTTTCTCTGCTGTAGATATAATCCGCCCAGTTTCGTTCATAAATAATCTCGAAACGTCCCGGATACCAACGATTGATTCTTTCATACATCCACGGATCGATCAAACCAAATAAGGGTTTCTGCTTCTGTTTAACAAAGTAATCCAATTCCAGTTCAAACACTCTACGCTCCTGTTCTTCCTCTCCCGCCCCCAGCGGATATGAAAGTCGTATCCTGCCGTCCGCATCTGTATGTCGAAGAATCAAGGTCTGCTCTGGAAAGGAATACTCCATATGGTAATACGAAGCCCACAAAATTATATTGGCCACACTGAGTTCACAACCGCAATAGCTATTTCGTTCCAACGCTTTTTTCAAAAAATCAGCATCTGAAATCTCCGGTTTTTGAAATAGCAGTTCCATTTTCTGGATCCTTTCTTTTCGTAATTTCTTCCCTAATCTGTTACTTTATACTATTTTTTAAAAAAGTGCAAATTTCTATACTTTTTCTTGTAACGTGCAAACCTGCTTTCTTTTTATTGCACTTTTCGTAAAATCGTTTATACTGAAGGATAGGGATAGAAATCAACAAAACTACTGCTATATATCAGGAGAACAGAAGATGGGAAAGAGTAAAAAGAAAAACTGTATTGTTGCTCAATCCGGCGGTCCTACCGCTGCAATCAATGCCAGTCTGGCAGGCGTGATTCAGGGCGTATTCTGTAGCGAGAGCTTTCAGACTATATACGGATCGATCAATGGGATCCTTGGTATCCTGAATGGGAGGCTCATGGATCTGACCAAACGCAGCAAAGAACTTCCTCACTTTATTGAAACCTTAAAAACCTCTCCCTCTATGTATCTTGGCTCTTGTCGTTATAAACTGCCGGATTATAAAGAAGATTCAGAACCTTATCAACAGATCTTCCAACTCTTCGATACAATGAATGTTCAAGCCTTTTTCTACATCGGCGGCAATGATTCTATGGATACGGTCATGAAGCTGGGACATTATGGTAAACAGATCGGCAGTCCGGTGTCTATCATCGGGATTCCAAAGACCATTGATAACGACCTTTGTGTTACGGATCATACGCCCGGTTATGGCTCCGCCGCAAAATTCGTAGCCTCATCCCTATTGGAAATCGCACATGATACCTTTATATATGCGGTGAAAAGTGTAACGATCGTAGAAATCATGGGACGGGATGCCGGCTGGCTGACTGCCGCCGCAGCATTGGCAAGAAACAATTATAATGCCGCCCCCCATCTGATCTATCTGCCGGAGGTTCCTTTTTCAAAGGAAACTTTTTTAGAAGATGTCCGTCATTTACTTACAACCCGAAACAACGTGATCGTTGCTGTTTCGGAAGGGATCCGTGACGCAGACGGACATTATATCAGCGCAACTAATGCTGCGGCAGATACTTTTGGTCACAGTCAGTTAAGCGGAACGGGTAAAGTGTTGGAACATATGGTAAAAAAACAGCTTGGCGTTAAGGTTCGTTCCATTGAATTAAATGTATTGCAACGCTGTTCCTCCCATACGGCATCTCTGACAGATCTGAATGAATCGTTCCAGCTTGGCTGTAAGGCTGTAGAAGGAGCGGAGCAAGGTCAAACCATGTGTATGCTCACACTCCATCGTACCAGCCAAAACCCTTATTGCGTCAATGTGCATTTTTCTCCCGTGGACAATATTGCAAATCAGTCAAAGTCGATTCCTAGAGAATGGATCAATAAAACCGGAAATGACGTAACTCCTCAGCTATTGGATTATATGCGTCCCCTGATCCAAGGGGAACCGGCACTTCAGTATCAGGATGGACTTCCGGTCTATCTTCCCATTGATCATCTGCTTTAACAAAACCTATGCGTTTAATTTATTCAACATCTTTTCCAGATATTCAT
This sequence comes from uncultured Lachnospiraceae bacterium, assembly GCA_947589055.1. Taxonomy (GTDB): domain Bacteria; phylum Bacillota; class Clostridia; order Lachnospirales; family Lachnospiraceae; genus CAG-632. Next base: position 75,801 of record CANPZL010000001.1, read on the forward strand.
AAGTGATTTTCCCGTCGGAAAAACTGGGGATACTTTTTAGCGGCATCTCTCTGGTCTGTGCTTCCATCATATCTTTCATGCCTTCTCCCAGAAGGTTTTCTCCGGTTTCATCAACAAAGATACTTTCACAAAAATGCTTTAATTCCGCCACTTCATCCTTTATTTCTTCACATTCAAATAAGTCCTCTAGTAACGTATTCATGGTATAATTGCGACGATGCCGGACTGCCGGAGTTACATACACCGTTTCCGATAACCGGATGTCCCGGGAAGATGCACCGATCAATATTGCAAATTCTCCTTCCTCCGTATACCAGTCTTTTGCTTCCGTATCATAATATGCCCATGCCCGTTTTCCAAGCGTAAAGGTAACCGTTTTCTTTTCGCCCGGCTCTAAGGATACTTTTTCAAAACCTTTTAATTCTTTGACCGGACGAATCACTCTGCTTTTCAAATCCTGGATATATAACTGCACTACCTCTTTTCCAAACCGGTCTCCCGTATTGGTAATCCTTACAGAAACCCGGCACTCTTCTTCATCATTGAATCGTTTGCGGTCTACCGTCAGATCCGAATATGCAAACGTGGTGTAACTCAATCCATGTCCGAAGGGGAACAGGACGTTCATTTCTTTCTTATCATAATACCGATACCCTACAAAAATTCCTTCCTTATATTCCACTCTCGTTTCCTCTCCGGGAAAATTCAGATAAGACGGATTGTCCGCCAGCTTTACGGGAAAGGTTTCCGGAAGCTTTCCGGAGGGATTGGCGTCACCAAATAATATATCAATTACCGCTTCTCCCACGCCTTCACCGCCCAGATAAGTCTCTAATACCGCTTTGACCTTATCAATCCACGGCATTTCTACCGGAGAACCGTTATGAAGTACGACTATCGTATTCGGCTGCACCTCTGCCACTGCTTGTATCAGGCGGTTTTGGTTTTCCGGCAGCCGCATATGCTTTCGATCAAAGCCTTCCGATTCGTAAGAATCCGGAAGTCCTGCAAAGATCACCGCAGCCTCTGCATTCCCGGCAGCTGCTATGGCGTCATTTAAACGCTTTCTGTCCAGATCAGTATCTTCTTTGCCCATGGTATCTACCGTATCGAAGCCGGAAACATAGGTAATATTCTCCATTGTTTTTACCTGATCCAGTGCAGACGACCAATGCTTTGTATTTACATGGGAACTTCCTCCTCCCTGAAATCTCGGTTTTTCTGCAAACTTACCAATAAAAGCAAGCCGGCTCTCTTTCGACAAGGGCAGCAAATGCTCCTCGTTTTTTAAGAGAACCATACATTCTTTTGCTGTCTGAACCGCCAATTTATGATCTGCCTGCCGGTCCCATACTGCCTCTGTATCCCGATTTTCCACATAAGTCATGATAGCGGCAACGATCCGTTCACAGGCGGAGTCCAGTACAGATTCCGGAATAGACCCGCTTCTTACTGCTTCTACGATCTTCGCATCATTCCAGCCGCCACTGCCCGGCATCTCCAGATCCAATCCGGCAAGCAGGCCTTTTACACGGTCATTGACAGCGCCCCAGTCCGTCACAACTAAGCCTTCATATCCCCATTCATTCTTTAACACATCTGTAAGCAGCCAACGGTTTTCTGAGGCAAAGGTGCCGTTTAGCTGATTATAGGAGCACATCACTGCCCAGGGCTTTGCCTCTTTTATCGCATCCTCAAAGGCGGCAAGATAGATTTCCCGTAAAGCCCGTTCCTCTACCTGAGAACTGATCGACATTCTTCTGGTTTCCTGATTATTTGCCGCAAAATGCTTGATACAGGCGCCAACGCCTTTGCTTTGTACGCCTTTAATATGTGCAGCCGCAATCTGGCTGGACAGATAGGGATCCTCGGAATAGTATTCAAAATTCCGGCCACAAATCGGACTTCGTTTGATATTTGCTCCCGGTCCCAGCAGGATACTGATATTTTCCGCCTGACAGGCATTCCCCATCGCCTGTCCTGCCTGAAACATGGTCTCCCGGTCAAAAGAAGCTGCCTCCGCACAGGAACCGGGAAAGCATACTGCTTCTATGCTCTCATTGATCCCGGCGCCTTCCTCTTCCGACTGTTTCCGTAAACCATTCGGGCCGTCGCAGACCATAACTTCCGGTATTCCCAGACGTTCCACAGATTTCAACCTCCAGAAATCCTTACCGGAGCATAAGCCTGCCTTTTCCTCTAATGTCATTTGTTTTACCAGTGCATTTGCTTCTTTTCTTGTCATATCCCAAACCTCCTGTTTTAATTCCTAGATCCCTCATTTATGGATCCGCTTTCTTGTTCCCCTTTATTCCTTTTCAGTTCGGCAAATTTAGCTGCCATCGTAGGATTTTTTGCAGTCAGCCGTTTAATGGTTAAATCCTCCGCTTTGTTATTTGCAAGCCGGAGATTATTTTCCGAGGATAACAACGCATCTTTTGTTTTCTGCAAATGATCGATGGTTTTATCGATTTCTTCGATGGCTTTTTTAAATTTATCACTTGCTATGCGATAATTTCTCGAAAATTTATCCTTAAACTCATTCATATCATCTTCAAATCGAGAAATATCAAGGTTCTGATTCCTGATCAGCGCCAGTTCCTGTCTGTATTCCAGCGAACGCATAGCGGCATTCCGCAGCAACGTAATCATAGGAATAAAAAACTGCGGCCTTATAACATACATCTTTTCATAACGATGGGACATGTCCACGATACCGGAATTATAAAGTTCGCTATCTGCCTCCAAAAGTGAAACCAAAACCGCATATTCGCAATTTTTTTCCCGTCGATCCTTATCCAGCTCCTTTAAAAAATCTTCATTCTTTTTCTTAGTTGCAGTTTCCTCCATTTCATTTTTCATTTCAAACATAATCGAAATGATCTCGATTCCTTCCGAATCTGTTTCTCTGAAAATATAATCCCCTTTGCTTCCTGTCTTTGCATCGTTGTCTTTTTCAAAATAGGCATTTTGAAAACCGGTTGCACGGAGCCGGTTAAATTCCGTTTCGCAATGCTTCTCCAAGCTTTCTCCCACCATCTTTGTGGATTGTCTTGCTTTGAATTCCTTATAATGGGCGATTTCCTCGTCTTTCCATCTTAATTTTTCCTCATATTGTTCTTTTAGTGCCTGTGCCTTGAACTGAGCTTCTTTTTTTTCATTTTCTATAGTTCCGGATAATTCATATATCCTTCGTTCCTTTTCCTGAATCTGCCTGTCCTTTTCCGATACTGCCTGCGTTACAGCCAAGAGTTGTTTTGTCTCGCCTTCCCTTAACTTTGCCTCTAAGTCGGCAATCGTTTTTTCTTTTTCAGCTAATGTATGTTGATATTCTTTTTCCGTTTCTGCTTTTGCGAGCTTAACCGCCTGTTCCCGTTCTTCTCTGAATGTTTTCTCTCTTTTTTGTAATTCTTCTCCAAATTCTTTATCCCGCACCTGTTTTACAATAGACGCATAGCCAGCCTCATCTACCTGAAATACTTCCCCGCACTTTGGACATTTAATCTCCTGCATACTGTTTCCTCCTCGATCTCGTCTCGTTGGATTCCCTGTTCTCTTCCATTCTTATGCCAATAGTTTACTATATATATTTTCATTTATCAATTCTCCTTTCCGTCTTTTCCAGCCGAAAGATCCCGTATTTTTATCAAGCATCGCATTTCAGTATACTTTCAGAATGATTTCATGAATAGAATTTTTTTCCTTACACATACTATCCTTGAAATTAAAAAAAGGAGATGGAACTATGAGTAATTTATCAGAACTTGAATTGCAGAATCTTCGCCACTTGATTGGCGGATTCGAAACCAGCCATTGCAAAATGCAAAGCTATGCGCAAGAAGCAACTGACCCACAAATTAAGTCTTTCTTCGAGGACGCTGTTACCTCCTCTATGGATAACAAACAGACCTTGATGAAATTCTTACAGTAATCAAACACGAGGAGGGAAAATGTATGGAAGAAAAGACGATGGTAGCAGACACCTTAGAAGGTATCAATGCAGAGTTAAAAAAATATGCCGACATGATTCCGCAGACGGAAAATAAAGAGTTAAAACAGACCTTAAAGCAATTCCGTAATGCGGCTGAAATGTCACAGGAACAAATCTATTCCATTGCCCGGGAAAAACAGTATTATATTCCGGCTGCGAAGGCAACAGAGGACGAAGTTTCTCATGTAAGAAATCTGTTCTGTTAAATCGTTCCATCAAAAATGCGGTGCCTGTAAAATCCTCCATATCCGGAGAACTTGCAGAAACCGCATTTTTTTAAGATTATTGTTCTTTCATTCTTAGAGCCTTATGAAAAGGAGGAAATTTCAGTTCCTTCTGTTTGAATGGGTACCACTCCTTCCTCGATCATTTCCAACATGATCTTTACAATCGCCGGATCAAACTGCGTACCGGAACAGCGCTTTAATTCTTCCATGATGCTTTCTTTATCCAAGCTCTTTCGATAGCATCTGGCACTGGACATCGCATCATAGGAATCTGCAACACAGATAATCCTGGCAAAAAATGGGATTTCCTCTCCTTTTAAGCCTTCATTATACCCTTGACCGTCATATCGTTCATGATGATACCTTGCCCCTTCACTAATACCGGGCAAAGAGGTAAAATCTTTTAAAATATCTCCGCCGATGGCGGGATGGCTCATAATTATCTCCCGCTCCTCCTGGGTCAGCTTACCAGGCTTATTCAAAATCTCATCGGAAATACCAATCTTTCCTATATCATGAAGCAGGGCGATATAATAGATTCGTTCCTGTTCTTCTTTTGACAGCTTTAACCGCTTTGCAATTTCCAGCGCATATGCCGCAACCCGAATCGAATGCCCGTTCGTATATTTATCTTTGGCATCAATCGTATTTGCAAAGGTTTGCAATGCTTGTGCAATAATACTCTGGTATTCTTTCTGCCGCTGTTTTAATCGTCTGGTCTTAATCTGAATAAAAACGAAAAAGATGAGCAGCAACAGTAAAAATCCCAAAACCCCAGCCAATATCCAAAACCATGTATGTTCCCATAGTTTATAATCCTTATGAATAGATATGTTGCACGTGCCTGTCTGGGTATGATCGTCTTCCCCTAATACCTCCAGTACAAATTCATAGTCACCACCGGATAAATTCGTATAACTGGCGCTTAAAGGCTGATCATTTGTCAAATAATGATATTCCTCATCAAAGCCCTTTAACTGATACCTTACCGTTACTGACTGTTCCGAGTAGGACAAAGCAGCAAAATAAAAGGTTAAACGGGTAGCATTCTGATCCAAAGTGATAGACTTCGGCATTTCATATGTAATATCATCTACTGTCACCTCATTGATCACAGAACGAATCGGCACCTGTTCCTTTTCCATATCTGACATATCTAAGACCGATAATCCATTGCCGGTACAAAGATATAACACATTTCCCTGCGCATCGTTCCACGTATTTGCATTCAGGGTACCGGTTAATCCCTCTGAAACACCTAACACCTTTACTTCCGTTTCCTGCCCGGATAGAAGCTGGCTGCGGTTCAATACATTGATTCCGTTACTTTGCATCAGCCAAAGTTCTTCTCCGTTTAAATACATATCAAAAATACTGCCCGGACTCTTATCATAATTATCTAACAGCCGGAAGGATTCATAATCCCAGTAATACAAGCTGTTTCCCGCACTGATAAAAAGCCCCGCACCATCTGAATCCGGCAGCATACGAAGCACAACTCCAGAATCCAAGCCCTGATCAAAGCCATACTGTGTCACCGTATCCCCTTGTATTGCGAAAAACCCCTGACCGTCGCTTCCTGCATATAAAGTTCCCTCCGCATCTTCACACAGACAAAGTATGGCCGGATAGGTAAGACCATCTTTTTCCGTATAGGTTCGCACCACCTCATGATCCTGCAAAATACTGATGCCATTCTGTGAAGCGACAGCAATTCTGCCATCCGAGCATTCCATGATCATTCTGATCTGGGAATCGGACAGACCTTCCTCTTCCGTGAATGCCGTAATGCTCTCCTCTTCCGGTTCATAAAGCAGCAATCCATGCTGATAATAGGTTCCGATCCAGATATTCCCATCACTGTCACACAGGATATTCCGAATCCGCTCCCCCTGTAACAATTCCGTTAATTCATTCTCTACCGACCGGAATTCTGAATCCAGAAGTAACAGACCGGTATCGGTTCCCAGATAGTATTTATCTCCACAGACCGCCACTGTGTTAATGGAGGTTTCTGCTAATCCTGCCCTGTCGTTGGCATTATAGTAAAGCCCGTCAACCAAATGAATGATTCCATAGCTGGTAGAAGCGATCCATACATTTCCTTCATAATCAAAGTCTATAACATTCGCTGCTGCCGCATGTTCAGCCGAAACAAGATTCCAGCGTTTTTCACTATCAAAATATCCTACGCCATTCAAAGCGGCAACCCAGATATTACCTTTATCATCCTCTTTAATATCATTTACGGTTGAAAGCGTATCAATAGTGTATTTCTCAAAGGAAAAGGAACGCTCCCCATAATCGGAATTCAAAAAAATTAAATGGTATATCAGGTTTTCACTGGTTCCCAGATACAGCCCGCCTTCTTTATCCACACCTGCGCAATACAACGGAGCATCTAAATACACATTGGAATCAAAGGTGAAAATCACCTTATCCTTTGAAAGCAGCATTGCCTTACCATCATCCATACACGTCCATAAAACGTCGTTTTCATCTACCGCCATACTGTAAATCGTCATTCCGTGTACTTCTTCGTTCACCAGAACCAGAGCTTCTCCCTCTACCTTAGCCAGTCCGGAGGTAGTGCCTACATAAATAGTTCCTTCCTTATCCTCAGCAAAAGAGCGGACGGATAAAAATTCCTTTTTATTCTCATAGCTGTATGGCTTAAATTCATTATTCTCGTACAGATAAACGCCTTTGTCATTCGTACCTATCCACAGTCTTCCCTGACTGTCCTCAAAAAAGGAACGAATACTGGAAGATGGAAGCTGTTCTTCTTTGGAATAATTCAAAAATGTAGTACCGTCATAACGGATCAATCCGCCATAGCTGCCTATCCAAACATATCCGTCACTGGTCTGCAAAACGGTATTGGCTTCTCCTGTCGGCAGCCCATTGGATTCGTTATACTCATATATCACCCAATCATGCAATTCAAATGGCAGCTCTGCTAAGGCATATACCGGCTTCCATACCAATACCGTCAGCAGGCAAATCCATAAACCGATTTTCTTCCTTCTTGTTTTCATCGTTTTCCTCTTTCCTTTTCTATATGTATCCTATGAATGAAATTCGCATTTGCTCGCTATATATTCTCACTAAACTCGTCCTGCGCTTCGCTTGTACTCGTTAAGTGTTCATATTACACCATTCGGTCTAAGCTCGCATTCTGCTCGCTAAGATCTTCGGTATATATTCTCACTAAACTCGTCCTGCGCTTCGCTTGTACTCGTTAAGTGTTCATATTATATCATGTCATTTCATTTATCACAATCAAAACTCCGGTTGAATTTCTTCAAACCGGAGTTTTTCACGTATACACTACATACCTATTGTAAATTGGTATAACCCATCAGACTAATATCCACTTCCTTTGCTACTTCTCTTCCCTCTCGAATTGCCCATACCACTAACGACTGTCCTCGGTGCATATCGCCTGTTACGAATACCCGTTCCACACTGGTTGCATATCTGCCCGGCTGGGTCTTAACATTAGTCCTGCCATCCAGTTCAACCTGAAATGCCTTGGCTACATAGTCCTGGGTTCCAAGAAAGCCGGCAGCGATCAAAACCAAATCGCATTCAATCTCATATTCACTGTCCGGCACCTCCGTCATAGTCATACGTCCATTGGCTTCCTTTTTCCAATCCAGCATAACACACTTTGCTTTTTTCAGTACTCCGTCCTTATCCCGTATAAATTCCTTTACGGTTGTCTGATAAATCCGTGGATCCTTGCCAAAGACTGCGATTGCCTCTTCCTGCCCGTAATCGGTCTTTAATACTTTCGGCCATTCCGGCCACTGATTGTCATCCGCCCGTTCCAATGGCGGCTTCGGCATCATCTCCAGCTGGGTCACTGCTATGGCACCTAATCGAATCGAAGTACCGACACAGTCATTTCCAGTATCGCCGCCGCCGATTACCAATACCTTTTTCCCTTTTACCGGTATGAATTTATTATCCTTAAAATTAGAATCCAACAGACTTTTCGTCGTCGCCTTCAAAAAGTCCACGGCAAAATAGATTCCTTCTCCTTCCCTGCCTGGCGCCTTAATGTCTCTGGGATTTGAAGCCCCACAGGCCAAGATCACCCGATCATATTCATTCAGCAGATCCTTGACTTTGATTGCCTGCTTTTCCGTTCCGGCAACTGCCTTTGCATCTGCTCCTACATCAGCGTTTGTAACAAATTCGACCCCTTCTGCCTTCATTACATCTATTTTCCGCTTTATAATCCGTTTATCAATCTTCATGTTCGGAATTCCATACATCAACAAACCGCCTACCCGGTCGTTCCGCTCAAATACCGTTACGGAATGTCCACGGCCATTTAACTGATCCGCAGCCGCCAGTCCGGACGGGCCGGATCCAATAACCGCTATCTTCTTTCCGGTCCGGACCTTGGGCGGATTCGGGTCCGCCAGTCCATGCAGGTAAGCGTATTCAATAATACTTCTTTCATTTTCCTTGCTGCTGACCGGCATTCCGTTCAGATTACAGGTACAGGCCGCTTCACAAGGCGACGGACAAACACGGGATGTAAACTCCGGAAAACAATTCGTTTTATGCAGTCTATGGTATGCCTGCTCCATATTCCCGTTATACAGCAAATCATTCCATTCCGGAATCAGGTTATTTAACGGACATCCGGACGCCATTCCTTTGATCAGCATTCCGGATTGACAGAAAGGAACGCCGCAATCCATGCATCTTGCCGCCTGCGTTCGCTGTGCTTCCAGGGACAATGGTGTATGGAATTCATTAAAGTTCTTGATTCTCTGCTTTGGTGCCGTCTCATCACTTGTCACTCTTGCATAATCTAAAAATCCAGTTGGTTTACCCATTCCATTTCCCTCCTATCGCTTCATCGCATAAAACGCTTCAATCTGTGCCTGTTCGCTGCTCAAGCCCTTTTCTTCCATCTGCACGATCATATTCATCATACGCTTGTAATCATGCGGAACTATCTTCTTAAACTTAGGAAGATACTCTCCAAAGTTCTCCAAGATCTCCTTGCCTATAGCAGAATTGGTATAAGCGACATGCTCCTTGATCAATTCATTTAATTCCATCACATCGTATTTATTGCTGACGGCTTCAATAGCAACCAAAGTCTTATTCAACTTCATATACAGGTCACTTTCCATATCCAGCACATAGGCAACCCCGCCGCTCATTCCAGCTGCGAAATTCTTTCCGGTCTGACCAAGAACCACCACTCTGCCTCCAGTCATATACTCGCAGCCATGGTCGCCTACTCCTTCTACTACTGCGATTGCTCCGGAATTCCGAACTGCAAACCGTTCGCCCGCCACACCGTTAATAAATGCCTTTCCACTGGTAGCACCGTACAATGCCACATTTCCGATGATAATATTTTCCTCATGCTTGTAGGTGACTGCTTTGGGAGGATATACGATCAGTTTGCCGCCGGATAATCCCTTTCCAAAATAATCATTGCTGTCTCCAGTCAGTTCAAGCGTCACTCCCTTTGGAACAAACGCCCCAAAGCTCTGGCCGCCGCTGCCATTGCAATGTATGGTATAGGTATCCTCTTCCAGACCATCCGGATACAGCTTCGTTACATAGGAGCCAAAAATGGTTCCGACTGAACGGTCCGTATTTCCAACGTCAATTTCTATACTCTTCCTTTGTCCCTTTTCTAATGCTCCTTTCAGTTTTTTAACCAGAATCCTTTCATCAATGGTTTTCTCTAATCCAAAATCAAAGATATGTTTACTGTTATAGGCTACTTTATTTTGCGGATTTTCAAAGAAAGGATTGTCTAAGATTCTGGATAAATCCACATTTTTAGCCGCCGCTAAAGGTCCTGCCTTTAACAGATCCGTCCTGCCGACCAGTTCATCGACTGTACGGATACCCAGCCTTGCCATATATTCCCGCAATTCCTGTGCAATAAACCGCATAAAATTCACCACATATTCCGGTTTCCCTCTAAACCGCTTCCGAAGCTCCGGATTCTGTGTGGCCACACCAACCGGACAGGTATCCAGATTGCAGACCCGCATCATCACACAGCCTAGTGTTACCAAAGGTGCTGTTGCAAAGCCAAATTCCTCGGCTCCTAACATGGCAGCAATGGCAACATCCCGACCGCTCATCAGCTTTCCGTCGGTTTCCAGTATTACTTTATTCCGAAGATCGTTCATGATCAAGGTTTGATGAGTTTCAGCCAATCCTAACTCCCAGGGAAGTCCGGCGTTATGAATCGAATTCCCCGGCGCCGCTCCAGTACCTCCGTCATAACCGGACACTAAGATGACTTGGGCCCCAGCCTTTGCAACACCGGCTGCTACTGTTCCCACACCGGCCTCGGATACCAGCTTTACGGAAATCCGTGCGTCTTTATTTGAATTTTTACAATCATAGATCAGCTGTGCCAAATCTTCAATCGAATATATATCATGATGGGGCGGCGGTGAGATCAAACTGACACCCGGCGTCGACATACGGGTCTTTGCAATCCATGGATAAACCTTTGCTCCCGGAAGATGTCCGCCCTCACCCGGCTTTGCCCCCTGTGCCATTTTGATCTGTATCTCCTTGGCACTTACTAAATATCTGGAAGTAACGCCAAACCGGCCGGACGCCACCTGTTTGATGGCAGAACAGCGGTTTTTCCCGTCCGCTCCAACTGTTAACCGGACAATGTCTTCCCCACCCTCGCCGCTGTTAGACTTTCCGCCTAATTGATTCATTGCAATGGCAAGTGTTTCATGTGCTTCCTGAGAAATGGAACCGTAAGACATGGCTCCGGTCTTAAATCGTTTTACAATGGATTCTACAGGTTCAACCTCCTCTATAGCAATACCCGTCTCCGGATATTGAAATTCCATCAGTCCACGCAGATTCTTCGGCTTCGTTTCATCATTGACTAATGCGGTATACTGCTTAAAAATCGCATAGTCACCGGTTCTGGTCGCTTCCTGTAACAAATGGATTGTCTGAGGATTGTATAAGTGTTCTTCCTTACCGCTGCGGAACTTATGAAGTCCGGCGCTTTCCAGACTGGTATTGATCGCCAGTCCCAGCGGATCAAAGGCAGAAGAATGCAGAGAATCCACCGTTTTTTCAATATCCTTGATTCCCACTCCACCAATCCTGCTGACCGTATTAGTAAAATATTTATCCACAACCTCACTGCTTAAACCGATGGCTTCAAAAATCTTAGACCCTTGATAGGACTGAATAGTAGAAATCCCCATCTTAGAAGCGATCTTAACAATACCGTGAATAATGGCAGAATTATAATCTTCTACCGCTGCGTAATAATCCTTATCCAGCATATTATTATCAATCAATTCCCGAATACTTTCCTGTGCCAGATACGGATTGATGGCAGAGGCGCCAAAGCCTAACAGGGTAGCAAAATGATGGACCTCTCTCGGTTCCGCACTTTCCAGAATCACATCCATCGAGGTTCGCTTCTTGGTATTTACCAGATGCTGCTGCATAGCGGAAACCGCCAAAAGTGATGGAATGGGAACCCGATTTTCATCAACTCCCCGGTCTGATAAGATTAAAATATTCACACCGTCCCGGTATAACCGATCCGCTTCGACAAACAGACGATCTACCGCCTTTTCCAACGAGGTATTCTTATAATAAGTAATCGGTATCACACCCACTTTAAGTCCCGGAACATCCATGCTTTTAATTTTCATAATATCCGTATTGGTTAAAATCGGATTATGGATCCGAAGCACATGACAATTCTCCGGCTTTTCTTCCAGTACATTTCCCTCTTTCCCAAGATAGACGGAAGTAGAAGTCACAACCTCCTCCCGTATAGCATCAATGGGCGGATTGGTAACCTGTGCAAACAACTGCTTAAAATAATGAAATAAGGGAAGCTGCTTTTCAGATAAAACTGCAAGCGGACTGTCGATACCCATTGCCTGGATTGCTTCCGTTCCGTTCTTAGCCATAGGCAGTATCTGATTTTTTAAATCTTCATACGTATAACCAAACGCCTTTTGCAGCCTTGCACGTTCTTCCTTGGAATATTCTTCCGGTTTCTTATTCGGTATATTTAAGGAATGCAAGGTGATCAAATTGCTGTCCAGCCATTCTCCATAGGGCTGCCGGTGTGCGTATTTTTCCTTCAATTCATCATCCGAAATCACCATGCCCTGCACCGTATCTACTAAAAGCATCTTACCCGGACGCAGCCGGTCTTTTACCTGAATCCGCTCTGGAGGAATATCCAAAACTCCCACTTCAGAAGAGAGGATCATATATCCGTCTGTGGTGATGTAGTAACGAGATGGACGCAGACCGTTACGGTCCAAGACAGCCCCCATATAATCACCATCTGTAAACAGAATGGATGCCGGACCGTCCCAAGGTTCCATCATAGTGGCATAATACTGGTAAAAATCCTTTTTTGCCTGTGACATATAGCGGTTATTCTCCCACGGCTCCGGAATCGTCATCATGACAGCCAAAGGCAGATCCATTCCGCTCATAACCAAAAATTCCAAAGTATTATCCAGTCGTGCGGAGTCAGAGCCTTCCGGATCTACCACAGGAGTAATCTTATGCATCTCTCCCTTAAAATACTGGGATTCCATCGTTTCCTCTCTTGCCAGCATACGGTCGGCATTTCCCCGTATCGTATTTATCTCCCCGTTATGTACGATAAAACGATAGGGATGGGCACGCAGCCAGCTTGGCGTCGTATTGGTTGAAAACCGGGAATGTACCAGGGCAATCGCAGATTCATAATCCGGATCCTGCAAATCATGGAAAAACAACCTAAGTTCTCCTACCAGAAACATTCCTTTATAAACGATCGTGCGGCTAGACAATGAAACTACATAGGTATTATCATTGGACTGTTCAAACACCCGCCGGACAATATACAGTTTTCGATCAAAATCCAGTCCCTTGTTAACGGATTCCGGCCGCTTGATAAATGCCTGTAAAATGCAAGGCATAACATTCAAGGCCTTGCTGCCCAAAATGGCAGGATCTGTAGGAACCTCCCGCCAGCCTAAAAATTCCATACCTTCTTTTTCCACAATGATCTCAAACATCTTTTTTGCCTGATTCCGTTCCATCTCATCTTGTGGAAAGAAAAACATACCGATTCCATAGTCCCGTTCATCGCCAATCTGGATACCGAGAGACTTTACCGCTTTGACAAAAAACTTATGGGAAATCTGCAACAGGATACCAACACCATCACCAGTCTTTCCCTCTGCATCCTTACCTGCCCGATGCTCCAGATTCTCTACGATCTTCAGTGCATTGTCTACGGTATCATGATTCTTAATACCTTTAATATTTACAACAGCACCAATTCCGCAGTTATCATGTTCAAAACGTGAGTCATACATACCAATCTGGCATTGCTCTGCTTCTGTTTGATGTAGCTTTTGCATATTGTACTTCCTTTCTGTATTGATTATTGAATCCAAAAAGCTGATTCAGCTTTATGCTTCGGATTCGGGTAATTTTAAAAATAAATAGGGAACGCCCACCAGCGTTCCCCATTGAACAAGGTCATTCTACATCAGATGACAGCATTTGTAAACCCTTAAATGTTAGGAATTTTTAGTTAATTTTCAGATAATTTGACTTTTATAGGTTTTCATGAAAATAGTTAGATATTTTAACCAATAAAGAATTATTGTCTTCTTAATATTCATCAATCCGCTTTGTCCATGTCAACGCCAACGCTCCGGGCCCGATATGACAGGCTACACTTAAAGAAAGCGGATCGATATGAATATCATAACCGGGAAATTCTGCTGCCAGCTCCTTCCGCCAGTTTTCCGCCTCTTCTTGATTTTTAGTATGTGCCATTGCCAGCCACGGTGCATTTTTATCCCCGGCCTCCGGCAGATACCCTAAGTTATCTGTGATGTCCTTTTTTACAGCATTTACCATCATTGATTTTGCTACTTTTACGTTTCTTGCTTTTGCAAAGGCATCCAGCTTTTCCCCATGGATCTGAAGTACCGGTTTTATCCGTAAGATCTCACCGATTGCTGCTGCCGCCGGTGTCACCCGGCCGCCCTTTTTTAAATATTTTAAAGTATCTACCATAATATAAATGCTGGAATCCATTTTTGTTTTCATCAAAATATCCTTTATTTCTTCCGCAGACTTTCCCTCTTCTGCCAGTTTCTTTGCATCTAATGCGGAACGTCTCTGGGTTACGGAAATCCGTTGATTATTTACGACTTGTACCCTGCCCTTGTATTCTTCTGCCAGCAGCATGGCGGTCTGACAGCTTCCGCTTAATCCGCTGGACATCGGAATATGTACAATTGAATCATATTCCTTTAATACCTGATCCCAAAGACCGGTAACCGATTCCGGTGACGGTTGTGATGTGGCAATCTCCGTATCGTTTTCCAGTCTTTCATAAAATTGCTCTTGCGTCAGGGAAATATCCTCAAAATACTCCTGCTCCTCCATCGTAAATGGCATGGGAAGCACAAAGATCCCAAGTGCTTTGGCCTCCATTTGTGTAATTCCGCTATTACTATCTGTTATGATCGCTACCTTATCCATATATTATCCTCTCGTTTTCCTTACATCTCTTTTTGTATCTTTTATCTTTCTACAGTGTATTACAGTTATCTGTAAAAATCTATACTTCTTTTAACTCTCCTTTGATATACCGTTGCCGCATTGCTTCATACATAAGCACCGTAGCCGCTGTCGCAGCATTTAGAGATTCCACCTGCCCCGCCATAGGGATCCGAATCCGATAATCCGCCTGCTCAGTCAAAGCATCTGAAAGTCCCTTTCCTTCATTCCCAATAAAGAAACAACAGTGTTCCCGATAATCCCTTTCGTACAAGGATCCTCCGCTTAAATGAGCGGCATAGCAGCATATGCCCTGCCGCTTTAACCATGCCACTCCCTCCGTCACATCTTCCTCATAACGGAAAGGCATACGAAAAACAGCTCCCATCGTTGCCCGTACCACTTTCGGATTATAAATATCCACTGTATCCCTGCTTAACATGATCCCCGTCACGCCTGCCCCTTCTGCAGTTCGAATGATCGTTCCCAGATTTCCCGGATCCTGAAGATTTTCTAACAATAGAATACACGGATTTTTTCCTAAAAGTGCTTCTCTGGAATATTCTACCGCTTCTACTACCGCTAATATTCCCTGTGGCGTTAATGTATCGGAACACTCCCGAAATACACGTTCGGAAACGAGTTCATACTCTCTTCCTTCCTGCCACGCAGCCGGAAGCTTTGAAAGCCACACCTCTGTGACAAAGGCCTTTTTCAATCTGCCTGCCGGGATTTCTTGAAACATACGAATCCCTTCCACCAGAAAAACGCCTTGCTCCCGTCTGGCCTTCCCACTTGTTCGAAGTCGTATAAGGTTTTTAATCTGTTGATTCCCTGTACTTGTTATCATACGCCTGCTTTTTTACTTTTATCCTTTACCATGATATTATCCCTTCCCAGCAAAGCAGTCAACTGCTCGATAGCGGTTCCTGTTCCCTGAATCCCAAACTGTACAGGCAGGGTTTTATACAGCTTTCCTTCCCGAATATAGACTTTCACAGAGGAACTGCCCGGATACTGATCAATAATAGCATATACCTGTCTCTCCAGCTTTTCATATGCTTCACGGGTTTCAAATTGAAGCCATACATCCTTTGGCAGTTCAGCAAAGGAAACCGCCTTGGAGAACAATAATTTTGCTTCCTCTTCTGAAACGGAGGCCTTTCCGGTGATCAAAAGCTTGGCATCCTGTTTCAATAATTGCCGGTTCTTTTCAAAATCCTTTGGAAATACTACTACCTCCACTGTGCCAAACATATCCTCCAGTGTCACAAAGGCCATATTTTGATTATTTCTGGTAAGCTTTAAGGTTACAGCAGAAACCATGCCGCCTATAGTATACGTTTGCTGATCCTTTACTCTGGCATCTCCGGTTTCTTCGTCTATAACAAAATCCTGTGCAGTTGCATCTGCATGGGTCTTTAGTAATTCAACATAATCCTCCAAAGGATGTCCGCTGATGTAAAGCCCCAATACCTGCTTCTCATAGCTTAACCGTTCTTCCTTGTCATATTCCTCTACCTCCGGCAGTTTTACCTGAAAAGCCTCCTTTTCTTTCTCTCCCAGAAAATCTAAAAGGCTCATCTGTCCGGAAATCGAATTCTTCTCGGCATTTGCAACCTTTGCCATAAGCTGCGGATAAATCAGGATCTTTTGTCTTCGGTTTCCTTCCAATCCGTCAAACGCTCCGGCCCAGATCAGATTTTCTACCGTCCGTTTATTGATTTCCTTCCCCGGCAGTCGTTCCAGAAAATCCTGCAGACTTTTAAAGTTCCCATGTGTTTCCCGTTCCTTTACGATCTCATCAATCACATTTTTTCCTATACTCTTAATGGCAGAGAGTCCGTAAATCATTTTTCCATCCTTAACCGAAAACTCCGCCTTTCCAGCGTTAATATCCGGAGGCAGTATCTCAATTCCCATCTGCCGGCAGACATAGATATATTCCGTCACCTTTCCTGCATTTTCAATAAAGGAGGTCATCAAAGCCGCCATGAATTCCACCGGATAATAATACTTCAGATAAGCAGTCTGATAGGCTACTACAGCATAGCAGGCTGCATGAGACTTGTTAAATGCATATTTTGCAAAATCCGTCATTTCGTCAAAGATCTTATTGGCAACTGCCGCATCAATTCCTCGATTCACGCAGCCGGGAACGCCTTCTTCCGGATTGCCATAGACAAAATTCTTTCTCTCTCGTTCCATGACATCCGCTTTCTTTTTGGACATTGCCCTTCGCACCAGATCGCTTCGTCCAAGCGTGTATCCTGCCAGTTCCATTACAATCTGCATAACCTGCTCCTGATAAACGATACAGCCGTAGGTAGGAGCTAAGATTTTCTCCAGCTGGGGCGTTTCATAAACAATTCCCGTTTTCTTTCTTTTTCCTTCAATATAAGCCGGTATAAAATCCATAGGTCCCGGACGGTACAGGGAAATTCCTGCAATGATGTCTTCCAGATTTTCCGGCTTCAAATCCGTCATAAATGATTTCATGCCGGAGCTTTCAAGTTGAAATACACCTTCTGTCCGTCCGGAAGCAATTAACCCATACACATTTTTATCATCATAGTCAATATCATCAATACGAAAAGTCTGTCCCCTTTCATTTGTAATCATATCACAAGCATCCTGTATCACCGTCAGGGTCCGCAGTCCGAGAAAATCCATCTTCAACAGACCGAGCTGCTCAATCGTGGTCATCGTAAACTGAGTGGTGATAGCATCATCCCCACCCTTCGACAATGGAACGTATTCCTCGATCGGTTCCTGTCCGATCACGACACCGGCCGCATGCATAGAAGTATTTCGTGGAAGTCCTTCCAGTTTTCTCGCCATATCAATCAAATACCGGATCTGCTCCTCGTCTTCATACATTTTTTTCAGATCCGGACTGATCTGCAGCGCCATGTCCAATGTCATATTCAAATCCCGTGGCACCGCTTTTGCCACGGAATCCACCAAAGCATATGGCATATCCAGTACCCGCCCTACATCACGCAGTACCGCTCTTGCTTTCATAGTTCCAAAGGTAACGATCTGAACTACCTTTTCCTTTCCGTACTTTTCCACCACATAATCAATAACCTCCTGTCGGCGGACATAGCAAAAATCAATATCAATATCCGGCATAGATACCCGTTCCGGGTTTAAAAACCGTTCAAAAAGCAGATTATACCGAATCGGATCGATATTGGTGATCTCCAGGCAATAGGAAACCAGACTTCCAGCAGCGGATCCTCGTCCCGGCCCTACCGGAATTCCATGTTCTTTCGCATAATGGATAAAATCCCATACGATAAGAAAATAATCCACATACCCCATATTTTGAATGGTAGCCAATTCATATTCCAGACGTTCTTTTAGTTCATCTGTTACTGACTGATACCGTCGCTTCAGGCCTTCCGCACATAAATACTCTAAATAACCAAAGGCATCGTAGGGTGCTGGCACCTCGTACTTTGGCACCTTCTGTTCTCCAAAGACAATCTCCACGTTACAACGCTGTGCAATCCGGTATGTGTTTTCCAGCGCTTCCCTTGCATAAGGAAACAGTTCCTCCATTTCCTTTGGAGATTTTAAGTAATATTGTCCTCCCTCATACCGCATACGGTCTTCATCTTTTAACTTCTTATTTGTCTGAATGCAAAGGAGAAAGTCATGAGCCTCCGCATCTTCCTTGTTTACATAATGTATATCATTGGTAGCTACCAGAGGTATCGCAAGCTCTTGATGCATTTTTATCAATTCCGTATTGACTGTGGTCTGCTCCGGAAGTCCATGGTCTTGTAACTCCAGATAATAATTCTCTTTTCCAAAAATCGCCTGATACTTTAACGCTGCTTCCCTCGCTTCCATCAAAAAACCTCTGCGTATCTGTACCGCCACTTCTCCTGCCAGACAAGCACTTAAGGCGATGATTCCTTCATGGAATTCCTGCAGGATCTCCATGTCCACCCTTGGCCGATAATAGTAGCCTTCCGTAAATCCTCTGGAAACAATCTTCATCAGGTTATGATACCCCAGATCATTTTCCGCAAGCAAAACCAAATGATAATACCGATCCTCGCCTTTTCCTGCCTCCCGGTCGAATCTGGAGCCGGGTGCCACATAGATCTCACAGCCGATGATCGGTTTAATCCCAACCGCTTTTGCCGCCTGATAAAACTCAATGACGCCATACATGACACCATGGTCGGTAATCGCAATGCTATCCATTCCAAGCTCTTTTGTCCTTGCTACCAGTTCCTTTATCTTACTGGCACCGTCCAACAGACTGTATTCCGTATGAACGTGTAAATGTGTAAAATTCATACTCTTCCTCACTTATTTCTTTTCAACAATTCGTGTCGAATATAGGAGAAGGTCCGTTCTTCCCCTTCTTCCGCCAGCATCGTAAGCAGCTGTTCCAGCAATGCACGGGTATTGGGATGCATGGGATACTTGTTTTTCCCTCGTTGATAATATTCCAACGGTGATCGATCCTGATACGTATCCGGATTATAGTTCTTAGATGCGGCAATCCGGTCGCAAAACATCTCTACCACATATTTAACCGGCATTTCCATTCCGACAATTCCCTCCTCTGGATTCAAACCGTAGTCAATCCAGTATTCCAGATGATGCTTATTCCTGCCTTTGTGATGCAGCCATGCGCTAGTATACCCCTTTGCCTCCCGTTCCGCATTATTAGGGCTTCGGTTTCCTTGGTAGTATTTTGCTCCTACGGAAAATTCTGTCCATGAATATTTAGAAAGGTCATGAAGCAATCCCTGTCTGTATAAACCACAAGCAAAACAATACTTCATTACCAGCCATTTATGATGATTGATCGTTCTTAAATGAGAGAACCACTTCATATACCTATAACCTCGTTATCAAATAAACAGATGCTGTATATATAAATACACATTTCCTAATCTCCATAAAAAATAACTGTAAGAGAAAAAAAGATGTGAGTAAGGCATTGTTCTGCCTTGCCTCACATCTTAGTTTTACCGATTCAGGTATTCCTGTAATGTAGAATCATCCACAATGATTCGATTGTCCATCGTTTTCATTAAATCCTTGATCTGTAGTGTGTTCTGTACCCGCTCCGAACTCAAATCATACACTTGGTTCCGATCAAAGCTCAACACAATAGGAAGCAACGGATTTTCGTCGTTTTCTCGAATCACAAGCCCCCGCTCCCGATTGGTAAGCTCTACGCAAACCCCTGGTGACAAAATCCGAATGCTGTCCAGCAGGGCAGCTACTACCGCCGAATCAAAGTTCTGCTTATCCTGAAGCAATTCCCGAATAACCTGCACCTCTGACCTAGGTTCTTCATACAAATTCATAGCGGTTCTTACATCATAATAATGTGCCACCTGAATGATTCGAATTCCCCATGGCAGATTCTTTGTCGTCGGGTCTGCCTCATAATCATACTGTTCATGACACCCCCGTACCAAACGCTTTACACTTGTATTAATATCCACATTATCATTGATCACATTGTATCCGTCTACTCTTGCTTTTCGGAACATCTGCATCTCTTCCACGGAAAGATCATCTGTTTTATTCTGCATTTTTGTTGGCAGGAACAGCCTTCCTACATCATATAAAAGTGCAGCAACCACAATATTCATCTGCTCTGCACCGTCGACATGCAGCTTATGGGACATCAGGGCGGCTAAAATGCCTACATTTAACGCATGCTTATACACATAATCCTCCGGGCTGCGGAGATTCTGTGTGAAATTGATCTTGTGCTTTAAGGAACCATATATCCGGACGATCTGATTTGCAAGTACCATCAATTCAGAGGGTCGTTCTCCCTTTCGGATCGCCTTTAAATCATCCTTTATACTAAACACAGCCATTGTTTGAAATCGTTCAAACTCAACGTCCTCCGGCGTCATAGGCGGCAGCGGTTCTGCCGGTTCCAGAATATAAAGACCAATCAATTCAAAATTTTTCACACTATAGATGCCTTGCAGTGTCAGCTTTGTATTACGCTCATACAGCAACACCCCATTTTTATTATAAATTGGTTTTGCCAGACGCATTCCAACCTTTAACTCATCTGTAGGCACAAAAATCATTTCAGCAACCCCCTTTCAGTTCCGTTTTTACTGTGTTACAATTAACATTATCATATCATTTTTCATGTTTTCTGTCTATAAAGAAAACAATTAGTTTTCTAACGAAAGGAGCAAAGATGAAACCAGTCACCAAACAACGGATAATCGCCATATCCGTTCTTGTCCTTATTTTGGCCTATGCCTGTTTATCAGCCTGTTTTCATGTAGGGCTACCCTGTATTTTCCATACTCTGACAGGCTTATACTGTCCGGGCTGCGGTCTGGGCAGAAGCGTCCTGTCTCTTTTATCCGGTGACTGGAAACAGGCCTTTCGTTATAACGTTTTGCTTATGCCCTGCATCCTGCCCGGCGTTCTCCTGCTTCTTGAGTCCTTTGTAGAAGTCATGATGGGCAGACCTTATCACAAGATTCTTATCATACGCATATTAGAGCGTTCCGGAATATTTATTGCTTTGATTTTAGTGTTTTTTGGAATTTTGCGAAATATTTTTCCCTTTCTGGCACCCGTAATTCTTTCAAATTAACACATATTTTTTTCATTTTACTTACACCTCTCATATTTTCTTGTCTGTCCGCCTGAATATATGCTATAATGCATTCATACTATGTGAGAGGAGGATAAAATATGGAACCCAGTAACAAATTTGGTTTGATGCTTGGTTTAAGTATTGCTGAAACTATTTGCTGTTCCCCACTTTTCGGAATCATCGGTATTGTTATGGCAGTACTCGCAAACAATGCTTATAAGGCCGGTAATTATGAGGAGTATGCATCAAAATCTAAATTATGTTGGATTATGCTGATCGTAGGCTTGGTAATTTCTATCATCATGTCTATTATAGCATTTTCAACCGGTATGCTGTCAGCGTTTACAGACAGTTACTACTAAACATCGTTAGGATGGCAAACCTGCGGCTTCTCATTATGAGAAGCCGCCTTTGGTTTATTCCGGCAGGTGAAAATAAAGGAGGAATTCCTATTTATGATACCAGAAAATAAATTCGGTTTAATGCTTGGTTTAAGTATTGCTGAGACTGTTTGCTGTTTTCCAATTACAGGAATCATTGGTATTATCTTATCAATTCTTGCAAACAATGCTTATACACAAGGCAATTATGAAGGGTATGAATCAAACGCAAAAGCAGTTAAGATCACTTTGATCATCGGTCTCGTAATCGCCCTTATCTCTGCTATGATCGTAATCCTGGTATATGGAGCGGTAATCATTACTGCAATTAGCGCTGTTTTGCACGAAGGAGCTGTGATGGTTCCCACATCTACATTTCTTTCCGCTTTGGCAGGTTCTATTCAATAGTCTGCCAATTCGGTATTTCCTTTGAGATTACATAGAAATAGCGAGGCAGTCTTTTCTGCCTCGCTATGGAACGAATTTTATCTTCGATTCTGTAAGTTTTAAAAAAAGATTGAAAAAATGGTTAACATATAGTATTATATTGCTGTTGACTTGCTGGAATAGCTCAGTCGGTAGAGCACTTCACTCGTAATGAAGGGGTCGAGGGTTCAAGTCCCTTTTCCAGCTTTCTTTAATGAATGCATTAAAAATGCATATATCCAGTCTGAATCAAAAATTCCATAAACCATATAAAGGGACATTCAGCCGCCCTTTATAAAATCCTAAGCCTTCCAAGGAAATCCGAATCGACATCCGGTTATTATATTTTTGATGAAACACTTTCAAATTCTGTGCCTTTGTTCGAATCGTTGCCTGTACATCTACCGGAATCACTTCCCCATCATCTTCAAAAATGAAATCCACCCTTGCGGTTGCTTCCGAGGTCCAAAAATACAGCTTATCTACATTTTGGTTTAATGTCAATTCTGCCAATACATACTGTTCCGATAAGATCCCATTCATTTCGTCAAATATCTTTCGATTCAATTCCGCTTCTCCGGCGGTTATTCCGGCGGCCTTTCGAAGCAGGCCATGATCCAGATGGTATAATACAAAGGATTTTTGATCCTGATACTCGCTAAGCGGTGACAAGCCTTTGGTCACTTTTTGAATTTTCCGTACATAACCGGCATTGACCAGCCAAGCAACAGCGCCTACATATTCTCTGGCACGGGCCTTCGTATCGATCGCACCATACATGAATTTTTTATTGTCCTTTGTCAGCTGCATCGGAATACTGTCCCACACCTGCAATATTTTTTTCACCAGCTGTTTGGGTGCGTATTGCAGAATATTATCCCGTAATTCCTGTAGAATCCGGTGTTGAATTACATCCACTCGATTCATATCCCGATGCCGGATAAAATCCTGCACCACTTCCGGCATACCGCCGGTAATATAAAAGCTTTTCAGATAATTCAAAAGAATCGGCCGAACATCCTGTGCCAGTCCTTTTACTTTTTCCTGTTCAATGATACGGCACAATTCCTGTGCCTTGTCGGCAATCAAAAATTCTTCAAAGGTCATCGGATACATTGTCTTTATCTGGATCTCATCCACTACCAGATTCTCAGCCGGCAGGCGTTTCTGCCAAGAAGCAATCAAAATAATGGAAAACCGGGTTCGCTGTCTGGCGTATTGCAGCACTCCGGCAAACAGATCTTCCTCAACCTGTACCTCATCAAAAACAAGCAACACTTCCGACGGATCCTCAGCATCCAAATCGATTCCAAACCAGTCAGAAAGCTGACGATCAATGAACTCCACCCGATTAGGCAAAAGGAACAGGCTGCGCAGGATCGGTTCTTTATCAAATTCAATATGCAGAGTTCGTTCGTAAAACGCCTTGGCAAAATCCATAACGCACCATGTTTTTCCCACTCCCTTTGCGCCTTTTATAAGAAGCAGCTTTCGATTTTTTTCCTCTCTCCATTCCGCAAGCTCATTTACCATATTACGGTACATTGTTTTCACCTCCCTTTGAATCACGTTATCCTAATCATAACACAGGTTGATTTTCCTGTAAAGTCGGGATTTTCCACGCTTTTTCCAAAGCATTCATTCCCTTCTTTATCTCTGCTTCCTGTAAATTTGCATATCCGAGCAGAAGCGCTGGCCGCTTTGGCTGACCGGCAATATAATAAGCAGACAAGGGATAAACACCGATTCCTTCTTCTCTTGCTCGGAGCGTAAGTTCTTTTTCGGATAACCCGTCATTTGGAAACTCTAACAGCAGATGCAAACCCGCACTATGGCCTATATAGCTGACAGCCTCTCCCCATCGTGCCAATTCTTTTAGGATATAATCATGCTTGCTTCGATAAATTCCCCGCATACGGTTCAAATGTCGTTCAAAATACCCTTCTGCAAGAAAGCGCCTCACTGTTTCCTGATGGATCCGAGAGACAGTTGTGGCATAAAAAGCCGCTCGTTTTCGATATTGCTGATATAATTGTTCCGGCAGAACCATATATCCCATTCGAATGGAGGGTGCGATCGCTTTTGATAATGTTCCCAGATAAATTACTCTTCCTCTGGTATCAATTCCCTGAAGCGAAGGTATCGGCTTTCCCTGATACCGAAATTCACTGTCATAGTCGTCCTCAATAATAAACCGATCCGGTGCTTCATATGCCCAATTTAATAATTGCCTTCTTCGATTGATCGGCATTACGATTCCCATTGGAAACTGGTGCGAGGGCGTTACAAATACCAATTTGGCTTCCACGCTTCGCAGTGCCTGAATATCCAAACCGCCTTCATCTAAGGGAATCGGGAAAATGGGATAGTTAAAATTCTGAAATACCCGATACGCCTGTAAATAGACGGGATTTTCCATTGCAATTCCCTGCGGCTCCTGAAATAATCGGGTCAAAAGCATAAGAAGATAATCCGTACCGGCTCCAATAACAATCTGTTCTTCCGAACAGTTGACTCCTCTGGAACGATGCAGATATTCTTTGATTGCTCTGCGAAGCCCCGGCTCCCCTTGAGAATCACCGATTTGGAATAACTCTCTTCCTCCGTCCAGCATCGTTTCCCGCATCAGCTTCTTAAAGCAATGATAAGGCGCATGATCCAATGCAATTCCAAAGGGTGAAAAATCAATCGCATAGGGAGATTCTGTCATCACCGGATCCGGCTTCATCGACTTAGTCTCTATTCCGCTCATGCTTAAAAGTCCGTCTAATTCATTAACAAAATATCCTCGCCTTTCGATCGCTTCAATATACCCTTCCGATTCCAGCTGTGCATATGCCATATTAACTGTATTACGACTAATGTTCAGATCCTGTGCCAAAGCTCTGGCAGAAGGCAGCCGCTCGTGGCAGGCCAGCCCTCCCTGCTGTATTTCCTTTACGATATATTGATAAATCTGCTGATACATCGGTTTCCCGACTGAATGTTCAAGTGATATATGAAACACCTGTCTGCCTCCTTTTCAAATCCACCGATCTGTATCATACTTAAAAACAGACCGGTTCAAACTTCCTTAAACCGATCTGCCTGTGCTACTTAATAATCATAGGTTCCTCGTTTCAATCCTCCAGCTTTCCGATGGAAAGGAATCCGTTTTCGCCCGCCGACAGCAGCCTTGAAAGTCCAACTGTCTGATTGGCCCGGTCACCGGTTGCCACATAAGTCTCTCCGGATTCCACCAACGATCTGGCAATTTCAAATACTCTATCCTTAAAACCAAGCAATTCAATCTTACTTTCCGAACTCAGTTTAAACAGATACTGATTCTTTGCGCTGACTAATAAAATACTAAAGGCACATACCTCTCCGCTGATATTTGTCATAGCAGAGCCGATCAACCTGGAATTCACCACCATTATATCCGCATGTTCTACGGGCAAATATTCACCTAGAATAAGCTTATACACCTTTAAAAATTCTTCTTCCGCTTCCGCCTGTATCGGCATTTCCGCAACTGCAAATTCTACAACAGAATCCGCTATCCGAATCGTTCCGCCCTCATCATTGATGACTGCTGTATATTCCTTCGGTACAGACAGCTTAAAGAATTTATTATCAATAATCTTATAGCCTTCTTTTTCCTGTACCTGACGATATAACAAATCCGGGAAGGCGCCCTCCAAGCGATTCATGGAAATCAAAGCATTCTCATTTCCCTTTTTCGCCTGCTCACGCAACTGTTCGTAAAGCTTTATCGTATCATCCGTCATGGACGGAGATAAGGCGGCAATCCGTTCAATGGCTGGCGCATATCCATTGATTGCAGCTTTATAGTATATTCTTAACATATCCTCCTTAGGCAGTCCCTGTCTTGCCTTTTCATCTATCACCTCACACAAGGTTTCATTATCAAACCCTTCAAAGCCAAGATCCAAAGCCCGCTCCAATAGTTTTTTCCCGATTCCGCCATCCCGAAGATCTCCATCTTTTTCCCGGTTACGCACAATCACGCCATAACGGTAAAATGCCTCTGGGCTTCCCAGATTACAGGCTGTTTTAAACGCTTCCTCTATCTCATGCTCCGTTGCTAGATAAAATACCTGATTCTGTTTCTTTAATGCCACCTGCAATGCCGTTTCCGCATTTCCTTCTTCTATTTCTTTTTCCCAGCGATTCACCGCGAGTTGAAGTTCTTCACCATTGAGAGCCTCTATATCCTCGATATACGCTCTTGCCTCAGCGATCCCATTTTCAGCCGCTTTCTTAAAATAATCCAATGCAAGTGAACCATCCCGCTTTGAACGCAGAAGTCCATAATAGTATAACCGTCCAAGATAAAATGGCACCCGTTGATGCCCTAATTCATCTGCCTTTTCATACCAATTCAACGCCTGAATATAATCTCGCTTCTGCTGCTCATAAATCGTACCGATCAAAAAGGCCAGTTCTGAATCATCATTCGCCTCAAACAACTGCTTAGCAAGGGACAAGGCCTTTTCATGGTTTACATACGGACTGTCCTCATCGTAATACAATTCAATCAACAAATAGCTTGCTTTCTTACTTCCTACATTTAAGGCTTTACGGGCAAATTCCATCGCTTTATCATACTGTCCCAGAAAATAATAGAACACTGCCTCACTATAATACTGCTGATCTTTTCGGTTTGCACTCTCATCACTGATAACCGTAGGATCAACAAAAGCAAATGAATTCGCAATCTCAAAAATAATCTCTTCGTACTGTTCTATGATTTCCATAGTAGCGCAGACAAATTTTATACATGCCATCCGGTTCCTCTGCTGGAACGCAAAGGTAACAATTCCTTTCTCCATCTCTCTGTGATAATAGGTAGCACAGATACCATCTACATATTCCGTGATATATTCCTGAATATTTAAATCATAATCCAAAATATCATTATCATAGCGAAGGAATAATTCCAGATCACGAGTGGATTCCTTGGGTACACTATCATAGGTGACATAAATTGCGAAATCCCGATACGTCTGGCTTGGAGCGTAATACTCTTCCTCTGCATCTTCATTTACCACCTTTACCCAGTCCTTTGGCAATTTATGGATATATCCCTCTACTTCGTCATGAACATATGTATACTGATACTGGAGTTTTGAACCTTCAATCGTCTTAAAACGATATTCGATATTCTGACTTTTTCTTCGTTCAGCTATCTTGGCATACAGCTTTTCCTTTTCTTCAAACTCTAAGCTGTCTGTGTTGTTCAATGCATAATCCACCCGTTCAAAACCGGCTTTCCCCTGTTCATCATCCAGTTCTGCCAGCTTCTCATAATAAGTTCTCGCCTTTTCCAGATTGATTTCAATTACCGTATCTCCCCGATTCCCAAATGTATCGTATTTATACAATCCTTCTTCATAAATACTTCCCAGCTTCAACAATGCCGGTTTATCATTCCGGGCAGCCGCCTTTTCCAGATAAGACAACGCCTTACTATAATTATTTTTATTCAATAAATCTCTTGCTACTTTAAAATAGATTTCCCCATCCGGATCCAGATCCAGAAGCTGTTCATAATAACCGATGGCTTTTTCATGATTTACCTGTACAGTAGAATTGCCATAGCTGCCATTTTCATATAATTCTCCCAGAATCCGAAGCGCCTGACAGCCACTGTATGTATTTCGCTGGGGATCCTCTTCGATCAACTCTATCGCATCTTCCAGTTTCTTTATAGCATCTACCGCTTTCCCTTCATTCAAGAAATCAACAGCCTCGTTTACTGCGTCTTCTGCCGGATTATCTGACTTCCTGTATCCTTTGGATGTGTTTGTTTCTAACAAGCGGTCAATAAATGCGATTTTTCCCATTGCAATCAAAATACCAAGTGCAAGCAGAACGATCGCAAGCAGGATTCCGACACTTCCTTTTATTACAATGCCTAATATAATTCCAATGATGCCCACTATGCCAGCAACAATATACCTTTTCATTGATACACCCTCGTTTCCATAAAGTTCTGAATCATCTATCTATGTTTTACACATTATCCATATAAAATAGTACTATTTTATTCTATCACATACCAAATCCAACTGCAACACTTCCAAAACGCAAAAAAGGTATCTCCAAAACCGTCTGTTTTGAAGATACCTTCATGATTCCTTCTCTAAAAGATTCCGTTGTATAAAGTACCTGAAAGAGAATCTACATAACCTGCACTGCTGTTATATAAGGAGTTTGAAGAAACTGCATTGTTTGACAGATTATATATGTCAGAGGCCCTCTGATACATCTTAGCCGCAACGGAAACCGAGCCGTTAAACATACTTTTGACATCCAGCATATCTGCTTCCTTAAATGCCTTTTCATCAATCGATAAGGTATTGTCAGAATTTATCGTGATGCCAATATCCTTCAATGCATTTTCATAATTAGCCATATCGCCAATCATGTTCACACCTTTTCGAAGAATAGAAGCATTGTTCGACTTTCCCGCCTGACCGATCAGTGCATTATAATCCTCTGTAAATTTCTTTACCGCATTATAAATCTTGTCGGTATCATACTGCAAGGAAACCTTTCCGGTTTCAGCATCTTTAACCTCTACTTTCCGGAACAGGGAATCTGTACCTCTTTCCATCAAAGCATCCGCCGATTTCTTCAGTGCATCCGCCTTCGTTTTGGTTTCAAGCAGTCCTTTCTTTGCAGTAGTGTCTGCCTTCTCCGTCGTTTCCTTTGAAGATGACTTTGTCGTTTTTGTATCGCCGGACTCCTGTGCATAATACGCTTTTACCAAAGTCCGATACGCACCGCTCCGAATCATCGAATAATCTCCTAATGAACTGTATAAGGAGCCAAATCCAGACGAACCGGTACCGCCCAGCATGCTGTTAAAAAAATTAGAATTCAGATAAGAATTCACTCCAAAAAAATTTGCCATTTCTATCACTCCTTTGTCACATATGGTGGGAATCCGTTCCCATTTTTCTGGCATCTACATATCATAAAATATGTCTTAACTCATATATCGGTTATATTATACAATACTTAATATAAGAATTCAAGTATTTATGCCTGCAAAAAGTCTGCTATTCCTTCTATTGCAGATTTCTCGTCCACACCATCGCAGGATACAAGCAGTTCATCGCCCTGCTCCAAAGCCAAGCTCATCATTCCCATGATACTCTTTGCATTGATCTTTTTATCCTCCAGCTCCAGATAGATCCTGCTTTCATATTGACTGGCGACCTGCACAAACATTGCGATTGGTGGTCTGGCCTCCGGGTCCTCTTTAATATTAACGACCATTTTCTTCGTAGTCATACCATTCTCTCCTTGTAACCTCGTATTGTTTTTCCGTATGATCTTAATATGCCCGATATTTAACCTTCATTATGCCACCCGATTGCCAATCTGTCAAATCCTCTTTTCATTTTTGCTTTTTTCTCTAACTGAATTCCTCTTCCCGCATGGTTTTAGCCATCTCACTCAGCTTTCTCAGCCTGTGATTCACACCGGATTTACTTACCGGCGGTTGTAACATTTCGCCTAATTCTTTTAGAGAAATCTCCGGCTCCTGCAGGCGCAGCTCTGCCACCTGACGTAAGCCTTTACTTAAACTTTGGAATCCCCTTTTTTGTTCAATATACCGTATATCCTCCAGTTGTTTTCTGGCTGCTGTTACCGTTTTATTGATATTTGCAAGATCACAGTTTACCCTTCGATTGGTGCGATTTCTTACATCCTTTAAAACTCTAACATTTTCCATGTTCATCAGGGCAAGATGCGCCTCCATCACATTCAAGGCATCTACGATCATAGAACCCTCTTTTAAATACACCACATAATTTTTTTTTCGCAAGACAATCTTGCCATCTAATTCAAAAAAACGCATGATCTCCCGTATATCTTCTGCCAATGCAAGGGTCTCACAGGAAATTTCAAAATGATAGGATTTTTCGGGATTATTAACAGAACCACTGGTCAAAAAAGCGCCTCGCAGGAATGCCCGTTTACAGCAATCCTTCTGTACGATCAGATGGTTTAAAGTGGCAGCCTGTTCCAGCTTACACGCCATCAAAATCCGCCTGCTCTCCTCTATATCCGGAATTACCATTTCATATATGGTCTTTTGTTCGGGATAGGTCCGGATTCTTACCTGACAGGGGATTTGAAAAATCCGACGAATGAGCATACCATATTTTCTTGCTACCCGTAAATTCTCCGTTCGAAGCCGAAGCCGGGGGCCTAATATGCAGTCACTCGTCAATAACAATGCTGTCAGCTCTGCGAGTCTGCAATGCCGGGCAGTTGGCATTTGACGTACTAATTCTTCTTTTACTTCTGAAGAAAAAGACATGAAATCACCCCTTTGTAATCGTATCCCGTTCAATATCTCTGTGTTCAATCCTGACACTGCACGCAG
Source organism: uncultured Lachnospiraceae bacterium (assembly GCA_947589055.1). Lineage (GTDB taxonomy): Bacteria > Bacillota > Clostridia > Lachnospirales > Lachnospiraceae > CAG-632. The sequence goes on from CANPZL010000001.1 coordinate 106,423, forward strand.
ACGAGAGTAATACCCGGTAAAGGCTGTTGGCAAGCGTCACAGAACGGTGTTTGCCCCCTGTGCAGCCAATCGCCACTACCAGTTGATTTTTTCCTTCCCTCCTATAATTCGGAATCAGAAACAACAACATTTCCTTCAATTTTTCCAAAAATTCAACGGATTCCGGCGCATTCATAACAAAATCCTGCACCGGCCTTTCATTTCCGGTCATCGGCTTTAGTTCCGGAATATAATATGGATTCGGAAGGAACCGAACATCCAACACCATATCCGCATCTCTTGGAATTCCGTATTTAAATCCAAAGGACACAATAGTCACGATAAAATTGTCATAATCCTGATTTTCTACAAATATTTTTTCTAACTCACTCCGAAACTCCCGCGTCAGAAGATTCGAGGTATCAATGATAAAGCTTGCCATTTCCCGTAGGAATCCGATCCTTTTCCGTTCCTTTACGATACCGCTTTCAACCCGTTCTCCCCGTGCAAGAGGATGTGAACGCCGGGTTTCCTTATACCGCTTCACCAATACTTCATCTGTAGCGTCAAGAAACAGTATTTCATAAGGATAGTCCTGCGCTCGAAATTCTTCCAGATAATCCGATAACCGCCGAAGCTCTCCGCTTCTGATGTCTACCCCGATTGCCACATTATTTACTTCCGTTTTGGAATCATACGCAATCTCGGCAAATTTAGGTATCAATTCTACCGGCAGATTATCTACGCAGAAATATCCAAAATCTTCCAACGTCTTCAGAGCCGTACTTTTTCCGGCCCCTGACATTCCGGTCACAATCACAAATCTCATTTTCTTCTTCCCGCCATCAACGTATCCTGTCTAACCTATCAAAAAAACTCTCCAATCTTACATACTTCAGGTTCTAAGGTCACCTGAAACTGTTCCTGTACCCGATGGATAACCTCCTGCATGACTGCCTGTATCTCGCTGGCAGTTGCCTGTCCCCGGTTTATCACAAAACCGCAATGCTTTTCCGATACCTGGGCATCACCGATGCGAAAACCGGCTAATCCTGCTTCCATGATCAGTTTCCCTGCAAAATGTCCCTCCGGACGTTTAAAAGTACTGCCTGCGCTGGGATATTCCAATGGCTGCTTCTCCCGTCTTGCTTCATTTAATTCCCGCATTCGAGATGCGATTTTTTTCACATCTCCCTTCCGTAATTGCAGACGCACCTCTAATATAATATAATTTTTCTCGGATACGATACTTTTTCGGTAACCAAATTCCATTCGATCCTGTGGAAGTATCATTATCTCGCCCTCCGGTGTCAGTACGGTCACACTATCTATAATGTCCTTCATTTCACCGCCGTATGCACCAGCATTCATCTTAACCGCTCCTCCTATCGTTCCCGGTATGCCGGAAGCGAACTCCAAGCCCGTCAATCCTTTCTTCCATGCTGTATTTGCCACCTTACTCAGCAGACACCCTGCCTGTACCCAAAGCGTATCATCCTCCGCCGCTTCAATCTGTGCGAATTCATTTCCCAGTTCTATTACAACTCCCCGGATTCCTTTATCGCCAACCAATAGATTACTTCCGTTCCCTATTACGTAGTAGGGAAGCGCATATTCTCCACAGCATCGGATAACTGCTTCGATTTCCGTGACACTGGCAGGCTTTACCAATACATCCGCTTTTCCGCCAATACAAAAGGTAGTATGCAGGCTCATGGGCTCATCTGGCAGTACCCGTTTTTCGTCCAACAATCCCCGAAGCGTTTGCGATATGTCTTCTTCCATTTCGATCCCTTTCTGTCGTTTTATTCCTACTATTTAAATCACCATATGTATTCCGGTGACAATTCATTCCTTCCGACTAGCTTACCCTAAGATCAGCTTGGCGCCACCGTAGATACCTGCATCATTACCAAGCGTTGCTAATGCAAACTGAGTATTTCTACAGGCATGGAACGCATAGGTCTCAAAATATTTCTTTGTCGTATCGATCAAGATCTTTCCAGCCTTGGAAACACCGCCGCCAATCACAAACACTTCCGGATCCACTACACAGGCGACCTGTGCTAATGCACGTCCCAGACACTCACCATGCGCCTCTACCAGATCGTTTGCCAGTTCATCGCCCTCCTTTGCCGCATCAAATATTTCCTTTGCGGAAATATACTGTACATTTCGCAGCTTAGACGGGGTTTCCGTATTATTCAACAGAATTTTTGCCTGTCTTACAATACCGGTTGCCGATGTATACTGCTCCAGACAGCCTTTCTTGCCACAGCCGCAGGTTTCCGTTTCATCATCGTTCACCTGAATATGTCCGATTTCCCCTCCGGCTCCGTTTACGCCTGCTAACATCTTTCCACCCAGTATAATGCCACCGCCTACACCAGTTCCTAAAGTAACCATTACTATATCTGTATAGCCCTTTCCGCCTCCCTGCCACATTTCACCCATGGCAGCCATATTGGCGTCGTTTCCGGCCTTTACCGGAAGTCCGGTCAATTTGCTTAGCTCATCCTCTACGTTAAAGATTCCCCAGCCTAGATTTACACATTTTAAAACGGTTCCGTCCTGCTTTACCGGTCCGGGGACCCCCATGCCAATCCCTGCAACATCTTCTTTTGAAATTGAGGTTTCACACAACTTATCATCAATCGATTCCGCCACGTCGGATAAAATGTACCGTCCGCCTTCATCCTTTCTGGTCGGGATCTCCCACTTTTTTAACAATTCACCTTCTGCTGTAAAAATCCCGATCTTAACCGTAGTGCCTCCAATATCTACTCCGATTGCATAACTTGCCATTCCTTCTCCTCCTTTATTTCTGCATTTACTCTATGCCCTTTCGACATCTCAAACGGTCTTTCCCGTTTTTTATCCTTCCTGTTGTCCCCGCTGCTGCATATTTCCCGTTACCCGGTCATACAACTCCTGCGCAGCATTGTATCCCATTTTTTTCTGTCTGTGATTTACAGCCGCCGATTCCACGATAATAGCGATATTCCGACCCGGCCGGATGGGAATGGAGTGACTGACTACCTTATTGCCTAAGATTTCCGTATATTGATCCGTCAGACCCAGCCGGTCATATTCCGTATCCTTATTCCATTCCTCCAGCTTTATAATCAAGTCTATCGTCTCTGACATTTTCACACACTCAACACCAAACAGCGTTTTAACATTGATGATTCCGATTCCCCGCAGTTCGATAAAATGTCTGGTATTATCCGGAGCGGTTCCTACCAGCGTCTCATCACTGACCTTCTTAATAACCACCGCATCATCTGATACCAGACGATGTCCGCGTTTTATCAGTTCCAGCGCCGCTTCGCTTTTTCCGATTCCGCTTTCACCCATGATGAGAATTCCTTCACCGTATACATCCACTAAAACCCCATGAATGGTGATCCTTGGTGCCAATTCTACATGAAGCCAGCGAACTGCCTCATGTACAAAGGAAGACGTGGTAGAATGGGAGGTCAATACCGGAATTCCATACTCTCTTGCCAGATCAATAATGAAATCATGGGGTTCCAGTCCCCGGCAAAAGATCAGGCAAGGGATCTTATAAGAAAACAGTTTCTTAAATATCTCCCGGTTTTCCTCTTCCGTATGCATATTTGCAATATACGCATGCTCTACATTCCCGCAAATCTGAATCCGATTCGCATCAAAATGTTCAAAAAAGCCTGCAAGCTGAACTGCCGGACGATTAATATCCGGGTCCGTAATCATGATCTTATCCGTATCAATCTCCGGTACATGATTCACCAGATGCAGTTTTTCTATCAAACTCGTTAAGGGAACCTGATATACTACATTGTCCATAATTTTCTCCTTTACAGTTCGAGATATTGAGTGCAAGCGCAGACACCGCTGGACACATTATATCATATCTGGGATTGGCATGCATTACTATTTTTTGTTTCGCAGGTTTCTTTATGAAAATATGCATATACCGCCTGTGCCGCACGCTCGTTCATTTCCGGTATTGCCTTTAACTCTTCTACTTCCGCCTGCCGGATACCTTCTATGGTTTTGAAGCTCCGCATCAATGCTTTCCTCCTTGCCGGTCCGATTCCTTTAATATCGTCTAAAACAGAACGTACCTGCGCCTTACTCCTTAACAGCTTATGATACTCGATCGCAAACCGGTGTGCCTCATCCTGTATCCGGGTGATCAGATCAAAGGCTTCGTTTTTCGGCGGAAAGGCTATCTCCTGATTGTTATAATAAAGTCCCCGTGTCCGATGATTATCGTCCTTTACCATACCGCAGACCGGAATGTCTAAGTGCAGTTCCTGCAATACCCGTAACGCTACATTTACCTGTCCTTTTCCACCGTCCATCATGATCAGGTCCGGGAACCGATTAAAGCTGCCGAGTTCTTCCGCTAAACCTTCCGCAGCAATTCTTCTTTGCTCTTCCTTGCCATGCAGGAACCGGCGGGATAAGGTTTCCTCCATACTCTTATAGTCATCCGGTCCGGTAACGGTACGCAGGCGGAATTTTCGATAGTCGCTCCGTTTTGCTTTCCCATTTTCAAAAACCACCATAGAAGCCACAGCGTTTACACCGCTGATATTGGAAATATCAAAGGCTTCTATCCGGTCTGCTTTTTCAATTCCGATCAAATTGGCGATTTCCTGTGCCGCACCTGTGGTACGAGCTTCCTCCCGTTTCATTTTTTCCAAATCCTGATGAAGAACAACGATAGCATTTTCCTTTGCCAGTTCGATCAGCTTATGTTTTTCACCCTTTTGCGGTGACAGAATATGCACCCTCTGTTCCCGTTTCTTTGAAAGCCAGCTTTCCAGCAAGTCTTTATCCTCCACCTCTGTCTCCAGAAGCAATTCTTTCGGGATATATGGCGTACCCGCATAATACTGTTTTACAAATGCAGTCATGGTTTCCTCCGGCAGATTTTCCTCTACGCCGGCCATGTGAAAATGTTCCCGTCCCAGCAGCTTTCCATCCCGGATAAAGAAAATCGATACAACTGCTTCTCCTTCATTTATCGCCATAGCCACAACGTCTCTGTCAATCGTGTTCGCATTCGTGATTCTTTGCTTTCCTGCAATATGCTTAACACTATCGATCAAATCCCGGTATCCCGCCGCCTGTTCAAATTCGAGATTCGACGCTGCTTCCTGCATCTGTGTTTCCAAGTTTTCAAGTACCTGTTGGACATTTCCATTTAAAAATTCCATAACATCTTCCACGTTGCGTCGATAATCTTCTTCGGAAATATACCCCTGACAGGGAGCCGGACATTGTTTCATCTGATAATACAGGCAGGGACGTCCCATTCCTATCTCACTGGGAAGCTTTTTGCTGCAAAACCGAATATGGTACAGCTTCTTGATCAATTCAATCGTATCCCGTACTGCTCCCGCACTGGTGAAGGGACCGAAATATTTGTTTTTATCCCGTTTCATCTGCCTAGTCAGCAACACCCGTGGATAGGCTTCTTCTAATGTCACTTTGATAAAGGGATACGTCTTATCATCCGTCAACATCGTATTATACTTGGGCGCATACTCTTTGATCAGATTATTTTCTAACACCAGCGCTTCCAATTCGGAATCTGTTACGATATATTCAAAATAGTGGATCAGCGTGATCATTTTTTCGATTTTAGGAGAACGGTTCCTTCCGGACTGAAAATACTGTCTGACCCGGTTTTTCAAATTGATGGCCTTTCCCACATAAATAATCTCATCATTCTCGCTATGCATCAGGTAGACTCCCGGCTGCTCCGGCAGTTTTTTTAATTCTTTTTCTATATCAAAATCTTTTATCATTCTCGCTCTATCCTTTTTATCCGAACTCATACTTTTTCTTATCTATCAGTATACGTTTTTTCCTTTATTTTTTAAAGATAGTTTTAAAAACTACATGAAATGGTGTTTTTTACAAGTTTTTCCGTTTTTTCCAGCTTTATCATTGCTATTTTCGCCATTTCAGTATAAAATAATAAATCATTATACCATGAAACCATATTTCAAGGATTGCGAGGGCAGGATTATGAGACCTTACATTATTTCAACAGATTGTATGGCAGATTTACCCACAGATTTTATCGAACAACACCAATTAACCGTTCATCCTCTTTATTTTCAAATCAGTAATCAGACTTATTGTGCTACCGATGGTACACTTTCCGAAAAAGAATTCTACGAAAAAATGAGAAATGGTGAAATGCCGACCACTATGGCCAGTAACCCGGAATATATTGAACAAAGCTTCTCGGAAAACCTTGAAAAAGGATATGATATTTTGCATATTAGTTTTTCTTCCGGACTAAGTTCCAGCTATAATAATACCGCAGTCACCGCTCAAGCTATGAGAGAGCAATATCCGGATCATACGATCCTTGTAATTGATTCCTTATGCGCTTCTCTTGGACAGGGACTTTTGGTCTATTATGCCTGTAAGAAGAAAGAAGAGGGAGCGACTCTTGAAGAATTAGCGGAGTACTTAGAGGCGCTTAAGCTGCACATCTGCCATCAATTTACAGTGGACGATCTATTCCACCTTCACCGAGGCGGACGGGTCAGCCGGGCGACTGCCATTATCGGCACCATTGCAAACATAAAGCCGGTACTCCATGTAGATAACGAAGGCAAGTTGATCAACATCTCTAAAATCCGAGGGCGTAAGCGTTCCCTTACTACTTTGGTTGACAATATGGAAAACGCTATGGCCGGATTTGAAAATCCCATTGTTTTTATCAGTCATGGGGACTGTTTAGAGGATGCTCTGTTTGTTAAACAGCAAATCGAAGAACGGTTTGGTATCCATGAATTTCTGATAAACTATGTAGGCCCTACGATCGGTGCGCATTCCGGTCCCGGAACGGTCGCCCTGTTCTTTTTAGGGAATCCAAGATAGCGATAAAATGAAATGCCCTGAGAAGCGAATCCGCTTCTCAGGGCATTTTATTATTCTTTTGTTTCTGTATCAGTTTCGGTTTTGGCATCCGATTCAACGGTAGTTTCTTCCGGTTTAATTCCTTTGGCTTCATTATAAATCTTCATGAATTCTTTTCCGGTAATGGTCTCCTTTTCTATCAGGTATTCTGCAAGTTTATCCATCAGTCCTTCATTTTCTTTCAAAAGCTCGTATGCCTTTTCATACGCTTCCTTCAGCATCCGACTGATTTCCTCGTCAATCTTTGTCGCAGTTTCCTCGGAGCAGTTCATTACCCGTCTGCCATCTAAATAACGGTTCTGTGTAGATTCCAATGCTACCATGCCAAAAGTATCCGACATACCATAAACAGTAATCATGGCCCTTGCCTTCGCCGTCGCTTGTTCAATATCATTGGATGCACCGGTCGTAACGGAATCAAACTTGATTTCCTCAGCCGCCCGTCCGCCTAAGGAGGTAACCAGATCCGCCAGCATCTCCTCCTTGGTATTCAGATATTTTTCTTCCTCAGGAACCTGCATGACGTATCCCAATGCTCCCATGGTTCTCGGTATAATCGTAATTTTTTGCACCGGCTCCGTGTGTTTTTGCAGGGCGATGATCAATGCGTGGCCAATCTCATGATAGGCAACGATCTTCTTTTCCTTTTCACTCAGAATACGATCCTTCTTTTCTTTACCGGCAAAAACCACCTCTACCGATTCAAACAAATCCTTTTGACTGACATACTGTCTTCCTGCTTTTACTGCCGATAATGCCGCCTCATTGATGATATTCGCCAAATCGGCACCCACCGCACCAGAGGTTGCAAGTGCAAGCTCCTCAAAGTCCACAGTCTCATCCATCTTAACATCTTTCGAATGTACCTTTAATACGTCGATTCGTCCCTTTAGATCAGGTTTTTCCACAATTACCCGTCGGTCAAACCGCCCCGGCCGAAGCAACGCCTTATCCAGAACCTCCGGTCGATTGGTGGCTGCCAAGATTACGATTCCTTTTGAGGTATCAAATCCGTCCATTTCTGCCAACAGCTGATTTAAGGTCTGCTCCCGCTCGGAATCTCCTCCATGCCCTACAGTATCCCGGCTTCGTCCAATGGCATCAATCTCGTCGATAAAAACGATACAGGGAGCCATTGAATTGGCGTCTTTAAATAGATCCCGGACTCTGGAAGCCCCGACGCCCACATACATCTCCACAAAATCTGAACCGGATAGGGAGAAAAACGGAACATTTGCCTCTCCTGCTACTGCCTTTGCCAACAGTGTCTTACCAGTTCCCGGAGGGCCGACCAGCAAGGCACCTCGCGGCAGCTTTGCACCGATTTCCAAGTATTTTTTCGGATTATGCAGAAAGTCTACCATTTCTACCAACGATTCCTTGGCTTCTTCCTGTCCGGCTACATCGGCAAACGTAACTCCCGTTTTCTTTTCCACGTAAACCTTGGCCTTTGATTTACCGACGCCTCCCATCATACCGTTTTTCGTCAAAAGACGAAGAAACAGTATCATCACAAGATAAATGACGCCAACCATTAACAAAAATTGCAGAATACTGAACCACCAGGTACTGGAAGTTTCCTGTGCCTCCTCATATTCCACACCAGCCTCTTCTAACCGATCTATCAGATTCAAATCATATACCCGGATCGTTGTATAAGTCACTTTCTGAAACTGATGCCCGTCTTCTTCCACGATTGGATGAATGGTAAGATTCCCGTCCGAAATCTCAACGGATTCTACCTCACCATTTTCCAGCATATCCATAAATTCACTATACTTTATCTCTTCAACGGTTCCACGGCTGTAACGCTGTAATGTATTCCAAAACAAAAAAGTCAGAACTACAGAAATGATCAACATAACGACAAGCGGCTTCCAAGAACCGCTCGGCTTTTTATTGTCATCTGAATTCTTTTCGTTCATACTACCCCTCCTTGTATTCTCAGCTCCCATGCTATATGCCACATGGAATGCCATCTTCCGTGTGTAAGAATCCGCCGGAATATCCGGATTCAAATTCTTCTTTGTCTAATATACTAGGTTCTATACCAGAAATCAAATAAAAGTTATGGAAAGAATGTTAAAGTTATCTAAAAAAACCTTTGTTATCCACGAAAAAATTACATTGACTATTAAATTCCCTTCCTCTATAATAAAAATGATAATGTTATATACAAGGATACAAAAAAAGAATACATATTCTATAATTTCTAAACGATGACAGCAACGAGTAGGTTCTCCTACTCGTTTACCTATTACATGACACACATAGGAGGATAAGCATGGCAGTCAAATACATTTTTGTAACCGGCGGGGTAGTTTCCGGACTCGGAAAAGGCATTACGGCCGCCTCATTGGGACGGTTGTTAAAGGCTCGTGGTTATAAGGTTCACAGCCAAAAATTCGATCCGTATATCAATATGGATCCGGGTACCATGAATCCGGTTCAACATGGAGAAGTATTCGTTACAGACGATGGTGTAGAGACTGATTTGGATCTGGGACACTATGAACGGTTTATTGATGAAAGTTTGAATAAAAATTCCAATGTTACCACTGGTAAGATTTACTGGAGCATTTTAACAAAAGAGCGGCGCGGTGACTTTGGCGGGCATACCGTACAGGTGATTCCGCATGTGACAAATGAGATCAAAAGTCGTTTTTATCGGAATCCTGAAACAACAAAGACGGAGGTCGCTATTATTGAAGTCGGCGGAACCGTAGGTGATATTGAAAGCCAGCCTTTTTTGGAGGCCATCCGGCAATTCCAGCATGATGTAGGACGTGAAAACTGTATTTTAATCCATGTAACCTTGATCCCATATTTAAAATCTTCCGGTGAGATGAAAACGAAACCCACACAGGCAAGCGTAAAAGAGCTGCAGGGTATCGGTCTGCACCCGGACATTCTGGTCTGTCGTTCCGACTGGCCACTGGATCAGGGAATCAAAAGTAAAATATCCATGTTCTGTAATGTGGAGCCCTCCCACGTTATCCAAAATCTGGACTGCGACGTGTTATATGAGGTTCCTCTTGATATGGAAAAAGAACATCTGGCAAATGTTGCCTGTGAATGTCTACATATCCCCTGTCCGGAACCGGATCTAAAGGACTGGATCGACATGGTAAACCGTTGGAAAAATCCAACCCGAAAGGTTCGTATTGCTTTAGTCGGGAAATATGTAGCATTACATGACGCTTATATTTCTGTTGTAGAAGCACTAAAGCACGGAGCAGTCGCACACGACGCTGAAGTGGACATCAAATGGGTGGATTCCGAACTGGTGCATGCTGACAATGTGGAATCTTTCTTTCATGACGTTCACGGGATCATCGTTCCCGGCGGTTTTGGCGATCGTGGAATCGAAGGCATGATCGATGCGATTCAATATGCCAGAGAACATAAACTGCCTTATCTGGGACTATGTCTTGGAATGCAGCTGACTATCGTAGAGTTTGCAAGAAATGTATTAGGATATGCGGATGCCAACAGCAGTGAATTTAATCCCAGTTCTGTTCATCAGGTAATCCATATCATGCCGGATCAAAACGGGATCACCGATCTGGGCGGAACGCTTCGATTAGGTTCCTATCCCTGTATTTTGGATAAAACTTCAAAATCGTATGAATTATATGGCAGTGAAGAAATTGCAGAGCGGCACCGTCACCGCTACGAGGTAAATAATGATTATCGGGACGCCCTGACTGCGCACGGTATGAAACAGGTAGGCCATTCCCCGGACGGTCATATCGTTGAGATGATAGAGCTTACAGATCATCCCTGGTTTATCGGAACTCAGGCCCACCCGGAATTCAAATCCCGTCCCAATAAGCCTCATCCTTTATTTAAAGGATTTTTAGGTGCTGCACTAAAGCATCAAGAACAAAACTAGAATCAAAAAGGAGTACCCCTATTTTGCAAACTGCCTTTTATCGTCGGTTTCTCATCTGACTTTTGAAAGCAGTCCGCAGGGTTACTCCTTTTTAACAGGTTATGTTTTCTTTCATCTATATCACAGTTAAGTACTTTTTTAATTCTTCGATATATAGTTTTCCCATTTTGCTCAGGATAAGATTTTTTTTCACAATATATCCGATTTCCATTTTACTGTTCGGATTTTCTGTGTCTTCCTGATATGGAACCGCTACAAAATCCGTTCCATTGAGTTCCTCGCATATGATACCGGAGCATAATGTATAGCCATTCAAACCGGTCATCAGATTCAGCATGGTTGCCCGGTCATTTGCCTTAATCGTACGGGGATAGTCATTGGTACTTAGTATTTCCTCTGCAAAATAAAAGGAGCTTTCATTCCCCTGCTCAAACGAAAGACAAGGATAGTCTGCCAGCTGCGAAAACCGGATTGACTGACATTTTGCAAGCGGGTGTCCTTTCCAAAGATATACATAAGCGTTGCAATCAATCAGCTTGTGGAATTCCAATTCATTGGTTTTCAATAAACGGCCCAGAAGATTTCGATTGAACTCGCACAGATACAGAATGCCGATCTCACTTTTTGAGGTACTGACATCTTCGATTATCTCTTTGGTTTTTGTTTCCCGGATTGCGAATTCATATTCTTCCATATCAAAATTCTTTACCATTTCTACAAAGGCCTTTACTGCGAACGAATAGTGCTGTGTGGAAATACCGAACTTTTTCTTATGGTTTCCAGCGGTTCCGTATCGCTCCATAAGAACTTCATATTGATAATATACCTGTCTGGCATAGGTAACGAATTCAACTCCGTCATTTGTCAAAGTGACGCCCTTCCCACTTCGATGGAAAATAGCGATACCAAGCTCCTTTTCCAGCTCTTTTACCGAACTGGTCAAGGAAGGCTGGGAGATATATAAAAGTTCCGATGCCTTATTAAATGATCCCGTTTCTGAAATCGTAATCACATAACGAAGCTGTTGAAGCGTCATTTGCTTTCCTCCTATCTTTATGCATTCTGTTCGACTATCAACATCATAAGAATTGCTATAGCGAACGAAGTAAAATTTCAGTTAAGATTGCATAAATGATGCAAAACCCCAGTCCAAGACCAAGAAACACGTTCATGATCCGTACCCGGTCTGCTGCCATGGCCTCTTTTTGTTCCTGTGTTTTTTTCGTAAACATTCCTTTTAATATCAACTGCCGCTTATTTAAGTATGCTATGTAATAAAGCAGCAAAGCAGCTAAGATCAGACAAACCAAAGCCGGTATCAGCATAATGGCCCCAGTAAGAAGCATCTGCCCCTGTGAAACCGAAGACGCCGCCTGTCCTACATTCATCATCTCATCCAGTTCCTGTTGAGACATGCCTAACTGCTCCGGCGTAATCCCACTTTCTTCTAACATATCCATATACCAATTCGTCAATTTGGGGAGTAAGTACACCAAAGTGACAGAGGTTCCATTAAATACAAAATGAACTACCATCGTCGAAAGAATACTTCCGGTCGCCTCTAATATGATTCCCATAATGATACCCAATACCAGCGCATATGCAATTTGATTGATATTCATGTGCATACAGCCAAAACATAGCGCTGAAAAAAGGATTCCGGGCCAAGGATTACTATCCCGGTGAAAGCTGTTCAACAGCACCCCGCGAAAAGTTATTTCCTCTACCATAGCAGGCAGCAATGCCATCAAGGATAAAAAAGCAATGTACGGAAGCTCTTCCATGATGCCGCCCATGGTATCCGCAATTACATTTGTCGAAAATGACATACTGATCGCATTGATACAGACTAAAAGCGGCTGTAACAGATAGGTCAATGGGATAATCAGGAGCAGGGACCAAGGATTCACCTTTTGTAAACGAATCAATTTCAAAAAATTCTGTTTTGTTACGATCACATAAATGATCACCGGAACAATGATCAATCCCTGTGCCAGCAATATGGTCGCAAACAGAGGAAGTCCACTGAAATCAATAAATCCTGCTCCGATATTGATCAGCACAATCACGAAAAACAGTATGCTTGCACCTAATACCATTTTTTTCTTTTCCATCATCGTCCTCCAATCAAACCCTATCCTTGGTATCCTTCCGTTCTATTACTAACATTAGTTTTCCTTACAGGCAATGGCTTCAATCTCGATCAAAACGTCCTTCGGCAGACGAGCCACCTCCACACAGGAACGAGCCGGGCAATTTTCCTTAAAAAACTCTGCATATACCTGATTCACTTTTGCAAAATCATTCATGTCCTTGATAAATACAGTAGTCTTGATGACGTTGTCACAGCTAGAACCTGCTTCCTTTAACAAAGCTGCCAAATTACCAATCGCCTGCTTTGCCTGAATAACAATATCGCCTTCTACCAGTTCATTGGTAGCAGGGTCAATGGGAATGACTCCGGATGTATAAATCATTCCATTCACTTCCACTGCCTGCGAATAGGGTCCGATGGCCGCCGGTGCCTTTTTTGTAGATATAATTGTTTTCATGTTCTAACCTCCTATTTCTTTTATGTCTTTTATTTCTTACTAACTTTAATGTTCCATTTCCATCTATTTGATAGATCATTTTTTTCGTATCGTCTGTTCTGTAATCTCGATTTTTCCCTCCTTCAACAGTCTCCCCACTGCCCGTTTAAACTCACTTTTACTCATACCGAACTCCGCTCGGATCCTCTCCGGTTCTGCTTTATCCGTAAACGGAAGCTCACCGTTTTTTTCGATCCGTTCTAATATTATTTTACTGTCCGTATCAATTTGAAGATATGCCGGTCGTCGAATACTTAAATCCATCTTACCATCCTCCCGGACACTCATAACCCTTCCTTCTACTACATCCCCTATTTTCAGTTCCTGATAAAGCTCCCGATTGGGTATCAATCCCGAATATTGGTCTTCTACCGCTACAAAAGCACCTAGATTGGGTTTACATTCATAAACCGTTCCCCGAAAGAAATCATCCTTTTTATAAGGCGGATCCGTCCGAAGATGGGAATATAGCCGCATCGTAACACAAAGCCGGTTACTCTTATCCACATACATATAAACAAGATATTCTTTTCCAATCTCTACTGTCCCCGTCTGCTCTTTAAACGGTAAAAGCACGTCCCGTTCCAGCCCGCAATCCATAAATGCACCGATTTTTTCCACACTCACTACTTTTAACTTTGCAATTTCTCCTGCCGTTATATAAGGGGGATTGACAGTTGCAATCTTCCTGTCCGCAGAATCCCGATATAAAAAGACCTTGATCTTGTCTCCGACCTTTATCGTTGGCTCCACCTGCTTCTGCGGCAGCAATACTGTTTCCTCACTATCTTCCTGTTCTCCCAGATAGATTCCGAATTCTTTTTTTCGAACCACCGTTAATATCTGCCATTTTCCAATTTCAATCATATTCTATCCTTCCTAAATCCACTACAGAGAGCTTGCGCCTAGTTTTCCTAAAACGTAAACTCCGTACTGACGTGCATCTCTTTATTTTCGTTACAGAATGCGATATAACATTTTTCATCCACCCATTTTTGCAAGATCAGCATAGTATCTCCTACCTTCATCTGCTTTCGGTAATCCACCCGGATCCGTTTTATTTCTGCCTCCTGTGGAAGATAGTCGGAAGCAATGTCAACGTACATGGCATTGTTCAAATGCTGATACATATCCGCAGAATGCTCCTGAACCACAAGTCGGTCTACTGTCTGCATTTCGTCCGGCAGAGAAATCTTTCTTGGCGTATATTCCATTTCCAGTCGTGGAGAGAAGCCATAACGCTTTAGTTCCTCATCGGATGTCTTCGCTGGTTTCATCTTTGCTACATCCGTATGCAGCCAGATCGCATAGGAACGAACTATGACTTCACCATCCGAGGTCCGCATTTCATAATTCCGGTAGCCGAATGCGCCCTTAAAATCAAAAGGCCATGTCCGAACCTGCACACATTCATTATATTCAGGAAGACGAATAATATCGATCTGCCAGGAGGTTAACAGCCATGCAAGATTTCTAGGTGCCAGAAACGGAATACCCACTCCTAAAGATTCGGAATGCTCTATACTGGAATCCTGAAACCATTTAGGCAGATTATAAAGACGCAGCTTATTATTACGTCCTATATCACTAAATCGTACCCGATAGGATACTTCATACATTGATTTTTCCTCCTCTTACTTCCGTACATGCTTTTTAGCCGTTTTTTTGCCCGAAACGTTCTTTACAGGTTGATCCCACCTTAATATCCTCTGGCGGATATAGGCCCTATCCGCCTCCTTTGCCGGTTCATATCCAAGCTCCGTCAAACGGGAAACGGAATTCGTTATATCTAAAACCGAAACCTCCCGGTGTTTGCCCGTAAAGTCATATCCACGGTACACATCCAGCACAACATATACATCCTTGCTCCTTCTGTCCGGATTGGGAATCACTTCCTGTACAGTCCAATCCTCAAAGGCTTCCTGCTTCTTTGGCAACTCTCCTGTCTGTTCCACTCGTTTTAAGTATAACTGCTCTGTGTCACAAATTGCCCAAGGAATAATGTAAATCAGCCTGCTCATGTGTACACCTCCTCCACGTCTGTACTATTATACAGGAAAGAAATCCGTTTGTCATTTTATTTTTTTTTAAAAATGCTTGCAATATTCATAATCATCATGTAAAATAATCTTTGTTCTAAAAATAATGGGATATCGCCAAATGGTAAGGCACTGGATTCTGATTCCAGCATGTGTAGGTTCGAATCCTGCTATCCCAGTAAAGGGGCTGTTTTGCAACAGCCCCTTTTCCTTTTACCCGCTATAGCTCTTCCACATTTTTTCCGCTTCTATCCGAAGCTGATCTGCCAAATGCTCCGGTTCAAGCACCTTAGCTCCGGCACCGAATTTTAAGATCCATCGAACCACCTCCGGGGTAATCGGCGTCTGCTTTTCAAATAACAATCCACTGCTATTTTCTATCAACCGGTCTGCCCGATGGGCCTCATATTCCCTGACATAACGTCCAGTCTCCGGATCAAACTGGATACGAAGCATTTCCGCCCCTTTCCCACTGATATAAATAAATTTATTTTCCTCTTCTTTCTGATATTTTTCCGGCATCGTGAAATGTTCTTTCATGGGCTTTACCTTTTGAATGCGGGAAAGTCGAAAAGTCCGAACCGCCTGACGCAGCTCACAATACCCCTCTACGCACAAATACTGATCCAAAACCGTCAATCGGAAAGGATGAATCACTCTCCGGGTCGTTTCGTCTGAATTCCAGCTATAATACTCAATTTCCAGCTTGATCTGTTTTTCTATAGCAGCCGTGATCAACTGTTCAATCTCCGGCTTTACATCCTGATTCTTCCATTCGTTTTTATCTACAATACGAATGGACCGGCTAAGCTCTTCCATATGTTTTTTATTCAAATTACCGGTGTTTGCCGCTATTTTCTCAAGCACATCTTTGGCTGCATTTCCCAGGGTTGTATGTTCATATTGCTGTACCAGCTTTTGCATAAAGGAAATCGCCATCAGATCCTGTATGGTAAGATCAATGTTTGCCATGCTGAATTTTCGAGCGAGAAAATACGTTTTTCCATTTCTTTCCTCTTCTTCGATCGCATAACTCATTGACAGCTCATCAATATCCCGGTTAATTGTCCGCTTGGTCAAAACGACATCCCATTTTTTCAGTTTCTCAACGATTTCATCAGCGGTATACCCAATGGGATTTTGCGAAAGCAAAGACAAAATATAAATCTGACGTTCCGCAACACTGATTTCCTTTTCGTGATTTGCCATCTCTTCCTCCTGTATCCTTTTGTAATCTGCGCTATAGTTTTCAAGCCTATATTTTACAAGGCCGCATAAATAAAAGGTGGAACACTGTCCATTCCACCTTATCATACTCTATTTTCTTTCTTTCTACAATCATTGCACCGTCGATGAATAGAAATATTTTGCAGACGCTTCGGATTCGTCCAATCCATACCGCATAAACCGAATCACGCCAGACTTTCTCATAATATCCCGTTCTACCTGCGGATCAAATACATAATCCGCACCGTCGATATGAAAGACCGGCCAATAATGTTCATAACTTCCGCCACGGGAATTTGCTGTACTGCCATAGGAAAGACTGACATCATAACCTAATGCCTTTGCTATATATAGGAAAGCAGACGACCAATTATTACAGGCTCCATATCCGTCACGTAAAAAAGCAGTGGCCCAAGCTATAGATTTTGTACTGTTTCCGTAGCTGTAGTTATAATTATATCCGTATTCGTAATTCGTTACCATATAAATATAACAAGCCTTCAGCTTTTCACTCCGGCTCATATCTTCTTGCGTTGCTTTCTCTATAAACTCCTGAACCAAAGTATCCAGGTATTCATTTCCCGAAGTCTGTACATCATATACTGCATATTCCAGTATTGCGTCAATATCGTCATCGGCTTTCGCTTCATTCAACAGATCTTGTCTTTGCTGTTCCAGTTCCAGATATTCCTGCTCCGCCTCCAGAAGCTGACTTTCATCCAGATACTCTCTTACTTCCAAAGAAGCATGATCAACCAGTCCTCTGGCTTCCTGTATTTCGGAATAACTGGATAAAGAAATCTGGTCGATCCGACTGATTACTGTTGCGATTTCCTGCGCTTCAGCCCTTGCTGCCATATCCTGCCGCAGCCCGGATAAGGACCGGCACATTTCTGTCTGCCCAGAGTAATCGAACTTTATCGTTCTGTGTATATCTATATAATTTACTGCTGCCAACAATAATCCGGTTGCCGCCAATACACAACCGCCTGCTATTTTCGTTTTCAAAGAAAGTTTCATTTTCATTGTCGCCTATACCTTCTATTACACGTTTTCTTAATAACACGTAACAGAATTGTAACATATTGACAATTCTTATGCAACATCTTTTTTATTTTTAAAAAAATCTATTTTAAACGATACAAAATTTCTTCAAAACAAACGCCATCTTCTGCGGGAATTTCCCTTTCATCCGTGATTCTCATACATTCCCGGATAAATCTTGCCGCCTTTCGAACGGATTGAGTAAAATCTACCTGATTTACACAATCCGCTGCTATGATCGAAGAAAAAATATCTCCGGTTCCCGCCCGTTCCTTAGCAACCCGTTTACTACGGATGATCGTCCTTGTACCATTGGTTTCATACACAACATTCCCCAGATAATTTCCCATATTGATTCCGGAAATAACTATCTTCTCCGCTCCAACCTGACTCAGGCTTTCTGCCATTTTATAAAGTTCCTGTTCCTTCCAATCATATTCATGATAAGGCGTATCCGTCAGGAAACAGCTTTCCGTTAAATTCGGGGTTAAAATATCTGCATAGGAAATCAATCGTTTCATCTCCCTGCACATCTCTTTTGTATAGGTAGGATATAACGTACCATTATCCCCCATCACAGGATCTACAATCACCTTTGTCCGTTCCGTTTTAAACTCCTGAATAAATTCCTCCACGATCTGAATCTGTTCCTCTGACCCTAAAAAGCCTGTGGCAATTCCTTCAAATTCTAAGCCTAACAGCTTCCAGTTGCGAATATACTCCCGCATATGCTGGGTATAATCATCGAAAAAATAATGTTCATATCCGGTATGGTTAGAAAATATGGAAGTCGGAAGCGGACAGCACTGGAGCTTTAAATGAGAGATAATCGGCAAAGCGACCGTGATAGAACAACGTCCAAATCCTGAAATATCATTGACAACCGCTATTTTTTTCTGATTGTTATGAGACAACTCTTTCATTTCAAGTATTCCTTCTTTTCATCTGATACCCAAATTCCCTAAAAACAACAAAAGCCTAGTGCTTCCACTAGGCTTGGCATTCTGCGTGCTAGAGGATTCGAACCCCCGGCCTTTTGGTCCGTAGCCAAACGCTCTATCCAGCTGAGCTAAGCACGCATATATGGTTCCGATCAAAAGCCTCAACCGGTATCCAACGTCATTTATAATAGCAAAAGAATGCACCTCTGTCAATAGGAAAAGGTAAAAACACTGCGATCAAGATTCCTTCAATATGCTTGTACGTTTTTGCTTTTTATACATATAAAGCTGGGCATCCGCCTGTTCCAGTTCATAGGAAACCTTTACTTCATCTGAACAGACAAAGCTCTTCATTCCTACACTCATACTGACATAGTAAGGTTTTTTACTTTCCTGATTCACGATTTCCGTGATTTCATCAATACACTTCCGCAGAACAGCTTCGCTATCCGGCGTATCTGTGATGAGATATGCACAAAATTCATCTCCGCCGATTCTGCCAACTTCTCCATTTCCTTCTAATCGGTGAATGGCATCCCGTAGAATCTGACCAATGAGTTTTAATGCATAATCCCCCTCTTCGTGTCCGAACTGATCGTTGACCTGCTTTAGATTATTCATATCTGCATAAAGAGCAATGGCACCTTTCCCCTTATTTGCCTTTGCAATTACATTCCGTGCCATACTGTCCAGAAATCCTCTTCGATTATAAATCTGCGTCAGTTCATCAATCTTGGATATTTCCTCCAAGACGGCATTTTTTTCCTGTACCTGCTGAAGACTTTCTTCCAATGCTGCTGCCATCATATTCTTTTTGTGTAACAGCTTATTCGTCTTTAGGGCATTGGAAATCTGATATGAAAGCTGACCGATATAGCCAAAATATTCTTCCTGTACATCCCAAACCAAAAATCCATACTGCGTTTCACCAGCATATAACATAGTTACGACCTTAATCTCTGGTTCGTCACTGCAAATAAATGGATTGGAAAAGATCTGCTCAAAAGGAATGTATTGTTCTTCCAATCGTATCTCTTTAATGTCTTCCATATCTACCGGATAATAATAAATCGGCATGGGCTGATACACAATATCCGGTATCCGCCTATGAGGTTCCCGATAATACGCCCGCAGACGCACAGTTTTCGGTGGTTCCCATACTTCCTCCCGCTTATGTTCGATTTCCTGAATAAAAGTATATAGATATAGGCTATGCACATTCATTCGGCACAGACTATTTAGGATCATAAAATATATCTTGCTGTTTTCCTCCTCATAATTCAAGATATTTCTGGATATAGCAACCAACGTATGGTTCATGGAATCCAAATTCGCCTGTAGGCTTAAAATATCCAGATTCGGTTCTGCATAAGGAACCTTATCACAGCCACAGGATCCACGCAGCACAAAGGTAGTGTCCACAAATACATTATGCATCTCTCCCTTTAAAACCTTGTCGCATAGTCCGACTGCTTTATAGCCTAACAATGCCGGATCCGCCTTTACCGTACTAAGACCCGGTTTGATCTGACTAGAATATGGAGCATCATCAAACCCCAGCACAGCAATATCCGTTCCTATGGAGATATTTCTCGCTGCTAATACCTGATATGCACTATAGCACATCATGTCATTAGCACAGATCAATGCATCCATTTCTGCATAATCATCCAGCAGCGCTTCGATTACGTCCGCACTGTTATTGGAAAAATCCCCTTCCACGATCCGATATTGATCCGGAGTTATGCCATTTTCCTTCATGATCTGTTCAAACACCTGCTGGCGTTCAATCGCATCTGTATTACTGCTTGGACCGCTTACATAGCCGAAATGTTTTTTCTGATGTCTTTGGATCAGATGTTCAATTCCCAGTGCCATACCGGAGCTGTTTTTATAGTTTACACAGGAATATCCCTCTATCATATCCGAAATTAAGATAACCGGAACCGTGATCGTCTTAAGAAACGCCTTTTTCTTTTCTATGCTTAATTGAGAGGCAATATTTCCCAGGTTGATAATTGCAACGTCAATGTTTTTCTCGGAAATAAACTGGAACAGGCAGTTGTGTTGATACGAATAATCATCATCCAATAAAGTGCTGCTCCTAGAATCCAGAAATTTCCCAGGGAATATATAAAGATTATAATCCTGAACTCTGGCAGCCCGTACAGCACCTTCGCAAAGCATATTTGTATATGGATCTTCAAATTCACTGATAAATAATGCAACATTTAAATGCTTCATTTTAACACCCCATAACTATATGAAAACCATCCCCATGTCCCATGGTTTTATTTTACAATAGATTCTTTGTTTTGCCTACTAGTTTTTTCTAAATTCTTTTAAACTCTCTTTTAATCTACTGACTTTAAGGATTCCGCCATATTGATATGATCCAGCTTAACAGCCATAACCCGGTCCACGCCAAAATGAAAGGCAAAAGTCAGAAGCACACTATACAGGTAACTAACCGGTCTGATATAGGTATCAAACGATACCATATCGATCTGAATCTGCTGCATAACAAACCGATGCAGCAATACCCCAAGACCGAGGCCAAGAAGGATTCCTATTCCAGTCAATACCATATTTTCCCGAAATACATATGCCGCTGTTTCATTACGGAAAAAGCCTAAAACCTTAATCGTCGCAATTTCCCGGATCCGTTCCGTAATATTGATATTTGTCAAATTATAAAGCACAATAAATGCCAGTGCCGCCGCACAGATGATAATTAACAGGACTACATAATTCAAGCTGCTCATCATATTCGTCAGTCGTTTTCTGGTATCCTGAAATATCTGGGTGGACGAAACTGAGGCTTCCTTCATAAAAGCTGCCGCCGCCTGATGGGAATCTATAGTATCCTTAAAGTTTACATATATGGTTTTATACACTGGCGGCCTTTCGAGCTGATTCTGGTAGGTTTCCGCATTCAAAATCACATAATTATACACATGATTCTCAAATATACCGGAAATCGTTACCTGAATTTCTTCCATCTCTTCATTTCGGATTCGTATCGTATCTCCTACTGAAAGATGATAGGTTTCTGCCAAAGCATTGTTGATCACTGCCTGCCCTTGTTCCGGATAAGGAAGGGAAATACCAGCTTCCGTAAACAGTCTAAAAAACGCATCTATATCCTGTGTGTTTTCAAAAATTAACAGGTTAACCGATTTCATCGTCTCATCTGTTACCAAATCCCATGTTGTCTCACTGGCATATGCATAGGATTGTGTTGTCTCTTCAAGCTTCTGTTGCAAGGCCTCTGAATCCGAATCATTGATTCCTTCTTTACATTCTATCGTACCGTCCGCAACTAAGATTTCCTGATACTGCTGGTTCGCAAAGTCGGCAATGGAATCTTTAAGCCCAAATCCGGTAAGCAACAATGCGGTACAGCCACTGATTCCAATTACCATCATAAAGAACCGTTTTTTATACCGGAAAATATTCCGTACGGATACCTTATGTATAAACTTTAACCGCTTCCAGATAAAAGGAATCCGTTCCAATAACACCCTTTTCCCTGCCTTGGGTGCTTTTGCCCGCATTAGTTCCGCCGCATTTTCTTCCAGTTCATAGTGGCAGGACATCCATGTGGTTCCAATGGAGCAAAGCAGTGAAACCAAAAGTGCTATGGACGCCAGCTTCCAGCTGAATACATAATGTATGTCCTTATGCTGATACATAGTAGAAGAATATGCCTTCCATATCACTGTGGGAAATAAAAAGATCCCTCCGGAATAACCAAGCAGCCAACCCAGAGTTGCGGCACTTCCGGAATAAAACATGAACTTTCCCATAATCGCTGCTTCTGTATACCCCAACGCTTTTAGAATGCCAATTTGCGTCCTCTGCTCTTCTACCATACGATTCATGGTGGTCATACAGACTAATGCCGCTACTAAAATAAAGAAGATAGGGAATACCTTTGCAACGGCATTGATAATTTCCGAATCATTATCAAAACATACATAACCGATATTGGAATTCCGATCCAATACATAAAAATCCGGCTTTTCTAATTCCTCCAGTTCACTTCTGGCATCAGACAGGCTTTCTTCTCCTTCTTTTATCTTTGCTTCAAAGTCCGCTCTAGCGTCTTCGTAATCCTGCCAGCCCTGTTCTGCTTCCGTCTTTGCATTTTCCCATTCTGCCTCCTGCTGCAGCAATTCCTGCCTTCCGCTTGCAAGCTGTCCCTTTCCTTCCTCAAGCGTCTCTCTTGCTCCGGCAACAGCTGCCTTCCCATCTTCTATCTGTATCTTTGCTGAAATAAGCGAAAGCATCTGTTCCATTCCCGGTATTTGACTATATTGTTCTTCTATGCTTTGTCGTTCCTGTGGATCTGCCTGCTGTATCTCCACTAAAAGATTCTGATAGATGGACTGCTGCTCTGCCGGCATCTGCCCGATCATTTTTTCAAATTCATCTTCCTGTCTTATCAGCTCCTGCTCCTTTGCATTCAGCACTTCCTCCTGCTCTGCAACCGCAGCCTCTTGGGTATGCAAAGTCGTCCAGCCCTGATCAAGCTGTGATCTGCCATCTTCCAGTCTCTCTTCTGCATCAATCAGTTGATTATATGCTTCCTCCAGTTCTTCTTCCCCTTCTCTGCGTCCTTCTTCTAGCTCCTCTTCTTTATCCGCTATCTCAGCCTCCGCTTTACGGATTATCGTATCATAGCGGTTATTCACTCGTTCCTCACATATCGTTTCCCAGATTTTTTGCTGTTCTTCCATATAATCCTTATATGCTTGGGAATAAATTTCATAATCCGGATCCAGCTTAATGTAAATTTCCGTGTAATATTCGCTGTCGATCGCCTCCGGCATCAAATAAAAAAAGCCATCGAGCTTACCACTTCCCAATGATGTGGTTCCTCGTTCAAAGTTAATATAACAGGGAGAATCCACTAAACCAACGATGGTAAATTCTCGTTGTCTTATTCGCTCCAAGGTCTCTTTTTCATTGGAATCCGCAAGATACAGCACGGTTCCTATACTTTCTTCTCCTGCCAGCTTTGCATCCACTACGCATTCATTTGGCCGCTCCGGCATCCGCCCTGCTATCAACGTTACACCATTGACACCTTCTGTTATTGATTGAAGCTTTAAGATTGTATCATTTTCCCGGATTCCAGAACAGATGACATCGAAAGAATAACTGCCGACAGCTGCTTTTACATCCGCTACATCTGAAAACGCCTTTACATCCTCCTCCTCAAATCCAAGCGTTGAAATCAAGCGTAAATCATAAAAATCTGTATCTTTCCAATAGGTATTCATGGTATGTACCATTGCCTGCTTCGTAATCTTTACACCGGAAAAAAACCCGACACCAAGCCCAATGATCGCCAGAATAGCAAGGAAACGTCCCAGACTTCCCCGTATCTCTCTTATAGTTGTTTTTCTCAACATAGACTTCATCATGCACCTACCATTCCAGTTCTTCTACATTGATAATTTGATCATTTTGTACCATTTTTTCGACAGTACCGCTTTTCACTGTTATCACACGATCCGCCATCGCAGTCAAAGCCTGATTATGGGTGATCACGACAACCGTTTTCCCGGTCTTTCTGCAAGTATCCTGTAGCAGCTTCAAAACTGATTTGCCCGTATTGTAGTCTAACGCTCCCGTCGGCTCATCACAAAGCAACAGCTTTGGATTTTTTGCCAATGCTCTGGCAATCGCCACCCGCTGCTGCTCTCCGCCAGATAACTGCGACGGAAAATTACCCATTCGATGTCCAAGTCCCACCTGTTCCAATACTTGAGCTGCATCTAACGGTTCTTTACATATCTGTGCCGCTAATTCCACATTTTCCAAAGCAGTCAAATTCTGTACCAGATTATAGAACTGAAAAACAAACCCCACATCATATCTGCGATAAGCGGTCAGCTGCCGCTGATTCAAGGCTGAAATCTCCTGTCCGTCCAGATAAACCTTGCCTTCTGTCAGGGTATCCATTCCACCAAGAATATTCAATATAGTCGTTTTACCTGCACCGGAAGCGCCGACAATTACGCAAAACTCACCCTTTTCGATTTCAAAATTCACCTTTTGCAAAGCAGAAATCTCTACTTCGCCAGTTTTATATATCTTTTTTACATCATGAAATTCTACAAATGCACACATTTTGTTATTCTTCCTTTGTCTTTCAATTTCCTTTCATTTTACCACCGTTACATGCTTTTTACTATAAAAAAGTAATTATTCTTATAACTTTATTTAACGGTATATATGTAAGATTTTAAGGTAAATGTACTACTCATTCGCTACTTTATAAAACAGAATTTCTAATTGCTATTTTAGTTTCTATAATAGAATACAGCAACGTTAGTTCATTTTGTGATATGATTAAATAGAAATATGGGAGGTATTAGAATGATAGAAGAAGTAAGAAAACAGGTATTTAGATTATTAGATAAAGATCATTCCGGTCATGGTATGGAACATGTTGAAAGGGTTTTGCAAATGTCTTTAAAGTTTGCTGAAATGGAAAATGCTAATAAAGAAATAGTTGCTTTAATAGCGCTATTACATGATGTTGACGATTATAAATTATTTGGAATAGAAAGCGCCAATAATTTAACAAATGCCATAAATATTTTAGAACAATGTTCAATAGAAAATAATATTAAAGAGCAAGTTCTAAATGCTATTCAAACGATTGGTTACAGCAAAAGACTAAAAGGCATTCGTCCAATAACACTCGAAGGCATGATAGTATCAGACGCTGATATGTGTGACGCAATTGGTACTCATGGAATACTTCGTAGTTATCAATATAATTTAGTTCATGGCAATGTATTTTTTGATAAAAATATGTATCCAGCTTTGAATAGATCATCCGGTGATTATATGACGAAAAAAGCGGGAACTGTTGTCACTCATATATTCGAAAAATTATTAAAACTAAAGGATTTGATGCTAACTGATTCCGGAAAAAAAGAAGCAATAGAAAGACATAAGATAATGGTTTTATTTCTCTATCATTTTTTTGAAGAAGAAAATGTTCCTGAGTGGACTGAATATTTAGATAATTATTTAGAATCTTCAAATGTGCACAGACAGCTTGAATGCCGCTAAACTGCTGTTACAAAAAAATGGGACCTACAGGGCTCGAACCTGTGACCCTCTGCTTGTAAGGCAGATGCTCTCCCAGCTGAGCTAAGATCCCACATAAAGCGACCCAGAAGGGACTCGAACCCTCGACCTTCGCCGTGACAGGGCGACGCTCTAACCAACTGAGCCACTGGGCCATATTTTACTTTTTATCAATTTTTCCCATTTCAGGCAATGGACCCTCAGGGACTCGAACCCTGGACCGATCGGTTATGAGCCGATTGCTCTAACCAACTGAGCTAAAGGTCCATAATACAGTACAAGCCGATAAACGGACTCGAACCGTTAACCTGCTGATTACAAATCAGCTGCTCTGCCAATTGAGCCATATCGGCATATATAACCACGATACCAAAGTACCATGGAATGGCACACATCCGTGCCACAGCTCCCCGAGTAGGGCTCGAACCTACAACCCCACGGTTAACAGCCGTGTGCTCTACCATTGAGCTATCGAGGATTATCCCGCTTCCGGTGCCACACGCACCATCAAAGCATCATACAGACCTGCCCTTCTCCCATCCCAGCTCTTCTCTGGTCAAGCCCTCGACCTA
>CANPZL010000002.1 GCA_947589055.1 uncultured Lachnospiraceae bacterium
AAGCCTGTACCACGCCATGGTCTGTAATTGCGATTGCCTTATGGCCCCACGCTTTTGCCCGTTTGATGATCTTAGCAATATCGACTACGCTGTCCTTATCGCTCATTACCGTATGCATATGTAACTCCACTCGTTTTTCCAACGAACGATCCACACGGGTCACCCGGTCATCACAAGCCTTTTTTATGCCCAGAATTGAGCCTAAGGTAATCTCACCTGCGTAACTGTCATAGGAAACAATACCCTTGATCCGGTAAAATCCGTCCTTCTGAAATTCTTCCAGAAACAGCTCCAAATCGTCGTTTGCCAGAAACACTTTGCCGCTGATCGTATCCGAAAAGTCCGTAATATGAAAGGTTACGATTGTTTTATTGTTTCGGATCTCTTTTGTTTCCAGCTTAATGATCTGCCCCTGAAGCACCACCTCGCCAAGTTCCCCCTGAATTTCCGAAATCGGCATGGCTTCCCCGTCGCAGCTTCTGCCAAAGAAAACCTCCGGGTCCTTCGCCGCATGAAGAGCGGAACGCCGAAAACTGCTTCGTCCCTCTTTTGCATAAGCGCCTGTCTTTCCGGAAGCTCCCGTTTGTTTTTCCTTCGTCTCCTGCTGTCCTGACCTTTCTTTTACCTGAGTCGTCGTTTCCTTCCTATTCGTTTCCTTTCTATTCGTTTCCTCTTTCTCATCTTTCTTGGGATCAGAGGACGTTCTTAATAAATCCACATCGGACGCCTGCTCTTGTTCCAATGCACGAAGCCGCTCTAACTGCTGTCTTTTTTGCTCCTGCTCCTGAAGCAGTCTCCTCTCGTGGGCTTCCCGCATAACAGTCTTATCCTCCTGCCGGAAGTTAAACCCTACCTGAATGGTTCTGCCAAACCGTTTCAAGAAAACATGAGTCAGAAAATCTTGTATTTCCGTATGCCGCATCTTTGCAAGTTCCGAATCCGGCAGCGGAATGGTGAGGACCGAGTCGTTCACCACCCATTCCTCATCCTTTACCAATAGATAATCGATGGGGTCTTTCTCCTTTATCTCAAAGAGCAGACTGTCTGAATATTCCTCAAGTATGTCCTCTAACTGATACCGATCCGACAGATAATACACCATCTGAAGCTCCATATCTTTTACCCCTCCGACTGCATTTCTGGCATAGGGCAGCAGCTCCTCCTGAAGCTGTTTCACATATCGGTGATGAATCAAATGATGCGAGGCGGCATAGAGATGCAGGATTTGGGAATGCCGGCTAAATCTTACCTTTTCTATGAAGACATCCTCAAACTGTTCCCGAATGCTTCTGGAAGGCGTATAGGCGGAAAACATTTGTAAAATACTGATTTTTCCTTCTCCCATATCGGTTTCTCTCCTTCCTTTGCGATCCGTTTGCTTCTATTCCTGTTTCCAATGATCCAGTTCATATTGTAATGCAGTCAATAACTCGGTTTCCGGAAGTTTCCGCAGGATTTCTCCCCGTTTCATCAGAAGTCCTTCCCCGTTGCCGCCAGCGATTCCCAGGTCCGCTTCCCTTGCTTCTCCCGGCCCGTTTACCACACAACCCATAACTGCTACTTTTATATTCAGATGCTCGTAATTGGCGGCTAGTTCCTCGACCTGATTCGCAAGCCCGATCAGATCGATCGAGGTCCGTCCGCAGGTCGGACAGGATACGACTTCAATTCCGCCTGTCCGAAGCTGTAATGTTTTTAATATCTGCTTTGCTGTCCAAACCTCCTGCACCGGATCACCGGTCAGGGATACCCGAATGGTGTCTCCTATGCCTTGATTTAAGATCATGGCAATTCCTGCGGAAGATTTTATCGTCCCACGCATGAGTGTTCCGGCTTCCGTGATGCCCACATGAAGGGGGTAGTCCGTCCTTTGGGCAATCAGAGAATGCGCCTTTACGCACATCATAACGTCCGAGGACTTAATGCTGATTACCAGCTGTTGATAGTCCATATCCTCAATCATATGAATCTTATCCAGTGCACTTTCTACAAGTCCCTCCGCTGTTACTCCGTGGTATTTCTCTATCCGTTCTTTTTCCAGAGAACCACTGTTTACTCCGATCCGGATCGGAATGTTCCGTTCCTTTGCCACTTGAACCACTGCTTTTACCTGTTCTCTGCCGCCGATATTTCCCGGATTGATACGGATTTTATCCGCACCGCTTTCCATCGCTAAGATCGCCAGACGATAATCAAAATGTATGTCTGCAACAATCGGAATATGGATTTCCTTTTTGATTTCCCCAATGGCACGGGCGGCCGCTTCATGATTGGCAGTACAGCGGATAATCTGACAGCCTGCATCTTCCAGACGATGAATCTGTTCAACCGTTTCCCGGATATTCTCCGTCTTTGTATTCGTCATGGATTGAATCAGAATGGGGTTTCCTCCTCCGATTATCTGATTCCCAATGGGAATCATACGGGTATGCTTCCGGTCATAGAAACGTTCCATATTCTACCTCCCTGTATCCTCTAATCTTTCGTTTATCGGAAATGCTTTGCGCAATCCTGTTAAGAAATAAACAGATTGCGTATATCTTTAAATGTTACCAGTATCATAATCGCAAATAATAAAACAAAACCAATGGCATGGATAATGGCTTCCTTTTCCTTTGGAATTGGTTTTCTGGTAATCAATTCCACAAGTAAGAACAAAAACCGTCCCCCGTCCAGCGCCGGAATCGGCAATAGATTCATTACCCCCAGATTGGCGCTGATCAGGATCAGGAAATTGATCACATTTAACACAACGGTAAGAGAATCTCCGCTTTCCCGTGCTTCGTCCATAATACTGTTCATCATATCTGCCGTACCGACAACACCGGACACCTGATTCAGCGCCACGTGCCCGGTCGCCAGCTTCACCAGACTGAATATGGTAGTCTTAATCCAATACCGCAGTTCTAACGCACTGTATTTGATGTTGTTCCAAATATTCGCACGGGTTCGGGTATAGATGCCATTTTCATAGTGATACCCGCCGGAAAGTCCCAGTTGATAGACCCCGGTCTCCTCATTATATGTTGGTATGACAGAAACCGTATGCTCCTGTCCGTCTCTTAAAAAGGTCAGTGCAACCGGTTCTTCTGAAGAATAAAACTGCATAAAGACAGAAACCTCACGGAAATCGTAAATACGCTCCCCATTGATATGGGTAATCACATCTCCTTCTGCAATGCCGGCTGCCTCCGCACCGGTACCTTCTCCGACATAATTTATCTCACCGGTCAAATAGCCTGCCAGTCCGATCAACAGCATGGAAGCAAAAAAAGCCAGCAAAAAGTTAAAAACCGGTCCTGCCAGCACCACAGCGATCCTAGACCAGATCGGTTTGTTCGGAAAGGCTCTTTCATCCTCATTTTCCGCATCATCTTCTCCCAGCATCATACAGTATCCGCCGATTGGCAAGCAGCGAATCGAGTATTGCGTTTCACCTCTCTGGGTCTTAAAAATACAAGGGCCCATACCTATCGAAAACTCTATTACGCCGATCCCCATCCACTTACACATAAGAAAATGTCCCAGCTCATGTATCATGATGATAATGCCAAAGACCAATATAATAACTAAGATATTAACGACTGTGTTCAAATCTCCACCTGCTCTCGATATATTCATAGGTCCACTGCTCTGTTTCCAGAATTTCACCAACATCAGGATTTTCTATCTTTGTATGGGCATGGATACATTCCTCCAATATCCGGTAAATATCCAAAAATGCTATTTTTTCCTCCAAAAATGCCGCTACCGCATATTCATTCGCAGCGTTCAGCACGGTCGGAAGACTTCCGCCTTCCCTTCCTGCCTGGTATGCCATCGAAAGCCCCTGAAATACCTGCATATCCGGTCGTTCAAAGGTGATGGAACCAAGAGTCGTAAAATCCAGTCGTTTTCCCGGAAGGGGCTTTCGCCGGGGATAAAACAGCGCATACTGAATCGGCAGCTTCATGTCCGGCGTTCCGAGCTGTGCCATTACAGCACCGTCCGCAAACTGTACCATAGAATGAATCACACTCTGTGGCTGTACAACTACTTCGATGGAATCAAAATCCACGTCAAAGAGCCATTTGGCCTCGATTACCTCCAGCCCCTTATTTACCATAGTAGCAGAATCAATGGTAATCTTACGTCCCATACTCCAGTTCGGATGCTTTAATGCATCCTTTACCGTCACCTGTGATAAATATGCCCGATCCCTTCCTCGAAACGGGCCGCCGGAAGCAGTCAGCAGGATCTTATCTATTTCCTTCCGATCCTCTCCATTCAAGCACTGAAAAATAGCGGAATGTTCGCTGTCTACCGGAAGGATCTGCACCTGATGCTGTTTTGCCAAAGGGATAATGATATGGCCGGCAGTCACTAAGGTCTCTTTATTTGCCAGTGCAATATCCTTTCCCGCCTTGATCGCCGCTATGGTAGGCTTTATTCCAATCATTCCTACAATGGCAGTTACCAATATATCGCTTTCCGCCTGTGCGGCAACTGCAAGCAGTCCCTCCATACCGAAAAGCACCTCTACCTGTAAATCCGCAATCATACGTTTAAGTGTAACCGCATTTTCTTCCTTCCATACTGCAACCAATGCGGGACGGAATTCCCGTATCTGCTGTTCCAGCAAGGTCAGATTGCTGCCGGCGGAAAGAGCAGTCACTTGAAATTCTTCGTTATAATTACGGATCACCTCTAAAGTCTGGGTCCCAATCGAACCGGTAGAACCTAGAATCGCTATCTTCTTCAAAATATCTTCCTCCTAAAAGTACTTACGCAGTAAAAGTGTTACCAGATAATATACGATAGGGGCGGTAAAGATCATACTGTCGAATCGATCCAGAATTCCCCCATGTCCCGGTATCAGGTTCGAGTAATCCTTGATCCCGTGATTTCTCTTAATGGCAGAGGCCACCAAATCTCCAACCACTGCCGGAAAGGCTCCCAATCCGCAGATCAGGGCAAACAATGCCGGAAAATGATATGGGCTTGGTTCCGAAAAATGCTGAAAGATAAAGCCATATACAAAGCCACAGAGTGCCGCACCAAAGATTCCGCCGAAAAAGCCTTCCACACTTTTTTTCGGACTTAAATGTGGGAAAATCTTATGCCTGCCGATCAGGATCCCCACCAGATATGCAAATATATCATTCCCGCAGGCACATAACAGGATCAGTACAACAAACAATCCGCCGTCCTTTGCCATACGGAGCTGGTAAATGTAGCCCAGACAAACAGCCACATAAAAAAAGGAAAAAAAGCTGTTCGTTACCTGCTTCGCCTCATGCTTGGGATAACGGATCACATAAATGGTAAGTAATACCAGAAGATACAGGATACAGCAGGGAAGAATCAAAAAGGCTTGCCCAAAGTACAGCACAAGATCATACAGCAGGACAAACACATAAGTCACCGTTGCAAGAGAAGATTTATGCAGACCAAACACCCGCAGCAGTTCAAAAACGCCGCAGATCGAGATTAAAAGCAGCAGTACTGCCAGCGGCCAGCCGCCAAAATACAATGCAAGTGCCGAAATTCCGATCAAAAGGATCGTACTTCGCAACCGGATAAAGAAACTGGTTCGTTTCTCCTTCTTTTCATTCTCTAACTCCGCCATATCTTCGTTCCCTTCCGTTAAAATACCGTATTGCATCAATCAGGTCGTCTCTGGTAAAATCTGGCCAGAAAACATCTGTAAAATAAAATTCCGTATAGGCTAACTGCCATAACAGATAATTGGATAGTCTTTGTTCCCCGCTGGTACGAATCAACAGATCCGGATCCGGCATATAGGCGGTATCCAAATAGGAGGCAATTACCGATTCCTCTATGTTGTCCGGGTTCAAATTCCCTTCCTGCACTGCGGCAGATATTCGCCTTACTGCTCTGGTAATCTCATCACGGCTTCCATAATTCAGAGCAATCGTCAGGGTAAGTCCCTGATTATCCTTACTCATTTCCCAAAGCTCATCAATCAGTACATTGATGTCATCCGCCAGCTTTGAACGATCGCCAATGACACGAACGGTAAGCAGATTCCGCTTAATATGGGTTTTAAAGGATTTCAGATACTGGCGCAGGATATTCATAATGCCGGCGACTTCCTCCTCGGAACGTTTCCAGTTTTCAGTCGAAAACGCATAAACCGTCATATATTTCACGCCCAGATCTCCGGCATCCTGACATATCTGCTCAACGGTCTTTGCCCCCTGCATATGACCGTAGTTTCTCGGCATTCCCCGCTTTTTCGCCCATCTTCCGTTACCGTCTAAGATCACAGCTATATGTTCCGGAATGGTAAGACGTTCTCCGTTTATCTCTTTTTCCATACTGTCTCCTTTTGATTTACGGTGGAATACATTCCATCTATATTCTCGACCGTCCTGTTTCAGAAGTAAATCCCTTCCTGCTTTACAAACCTACAAACACAGAAAGAGACAGATTCCTCTTGTCCCTCCCTGCTCACTTCCGACTATTTTCTTTTCTACCTATACCGTCAGGATCTCTTTTGTCTTCTCCTCGACTGCCTGATCCACCTTATCTACGTATTTATCCGTCAGCTTCTGTACTTTTTCCTCCAGACTCTTTAACTCATCGTCTGATAATTCACCATCTTTGTTCTGCTTCTTTATCGCATCGTTTGCGTCCCGCCGGATATTCCGGATTGCAACCTTTGCATTTTCGCCTTTTTTCTTTACATCTTTCGCCATCTCCTTACGCCGGTCCTCTGTCAGTTCCGGAAAATTCAGACGAACAGCCTTTCCGTCGTTATTCGGCGTAATCCCAAGATCCGAACACAGAATAGCCTTTTCAATCTCCTTGATCAAAGAAGCCTCCCAGGGCTGGATCATTAAGGTTCTCGGTTCCGGAACGGAAATATTGGCTACCTGCTGTAAAGGGGTTGGCTGACCGTAATAATCCACCCGCAGCTTATCCAGCACATGAGGATTGGCACGTCCTGCACGTATACCTGCAAACTCGCCTAACAGGCTGTCTAAGGATTTTTCCATTTTTTCTTCATACTGCTCTAACATTCCGATTTCCTCCTTCAACTCTTGTTCTTATGCGTGAATGTATGTGCCGGTAAAGGTTCCGGTCAAAGCGTTTACGATACTGTTTTCTCCCTGTAAACCAAACAGCTTCATCGGCATATGATTTTCCATTGCTAAAACTGCGGAAGCAAGGTCGATCACGCCTAACTTTTGGTCTACAATATCTGCCATTTCCATGACATCAAATTTTCTTGCGTTTGGATTTATCTTCGGATCCGAATCATATACACCGTCAATGGCCTTTGCAGACAAAACCACATCCGCTTCGATTTCAATCGCCATCAATATCGTAGCCATATCCGTTGAAAAATACGGATGCCCGGTACCGCCTGCAAAAAACACTACTTTTCCTGCCTGTAATGCCAAAAGGGCTTCGTCTTTCTGAAACGGTTTCGTCATCGTACCACAGACAAACGGCGTCATGATCAGGGAGTCGATTCCCTCTAACCGGAATATCTCCGCTACATAGATACAGTTCATGACCGTTGCCAGGATTCCGATCTGATCCGCCTTCACCCGATCCATATGCTGACTGGTTCTTCCTCTCCAGAAATTCCCGCCGCCGATCACAACAGCCAGTTCTTTTCCGGTGCTTAATACCTGCTTTATCTGACGGGCGACCTCTCGAACGGTCTCTTCATCAAATCCGGTTTTTTTGTCACCGGCAAGGGCTTCCCCGCTTAGCTTTAGCAAAATACGCGATTCGTTCATTTCATTTACTCCTTACATTATGCAAAAAAGCTCTTAACATCAATATCCGAATAGCATTGTGAACAAAAGCCCTCAATCACAGCACCGTTATTGATCTGTACGGAACGGGACTTGATATTCCCCATAATGACTGCCGTAGAATCCACGATCACCGGCCCCTTTACGTCCAGATCGCCGTTTACTGCACCGGCAATAACTGCCGACTGTGCCTCAATATTCCCCACGATCACAGAGCCAACCCCAATCTTGACGCTGCCGGCACTTACGATTTCACCGTTAATCTTTGCCGCATTGGCGTAAAGTTCACTGGCACTCACTTTTCCGTCAATCGCTCCGCTGACCACCAGCTTTCCGTAACAGCTGACGTCACCGGTTACCGTACCAAGCACATCAATGGAACCGTCCGTAAACACATTTCCTTCGATTCTGGTTCCCTTTGTGATATAGGCGGTACTGTCACTAGCCTCTTTTTCTACTTGCTCCGCCGGCTCGGAAACCGTTGTTGATTCGGATTCTGCTTCCGTCTCTTTTATTTTCGTAATCTCAATGATCTTATCCTCTGCCACTTCGGTCTCCTCCTTCTCTAACTCCTTCTCCTCCGGTTCTTCCTCCTGTCGTTCAACTTCCGGCTCCGGAGTGGGAGCAGATTCGAGGGGAGAAGCCTCTGTCTCCGCATCTTTTATCGGTTCCGCTTCCGGCAGAGGAGGCGTCGTCTCCGTTTCCGAATAGGCAGCGCTTGATGATTCCTCAGACGGTTTTGCCTCTTCATCTACGGTTTCTGATTCCTCATTCTCCAGATCGAATGCTTCCAGATCCGCCAGATCCACTTCGTCTAAGATTTCATCCTCATCCTTTAAGAATTCCTTCGTGTCGGCTTCTTCCTCCATCGTATTCACATATTCCTCGTCATTTGAAGAGGATTCCAGTGTATTTACCATATCCTCGTCGTCATATTCGCTCACCATCTCGTCATTTCCGGGAATCAGCTCATTCACTGCCTGCTTCATATCATTTTTAAAATCCTTAAAAAATCCCATGTTTTCCTCCTAATCCAATCCTGCTATACGGAAATATAGGTTGCCATGCCATACAACTGATCCACCAGCTGGTTCAAATGAATAACCTGTACCAGCAGTACGATATTTAAAACTACCGATGCCAAAAGCAAAATAACCGCTGTCAGAAGCAACAGTTTCTTCATACGTTCGATTCGTTTTCTTCTTTTTGTACATTCTACAACCGGATCCGACATCTTCATTCCTCATATATCTTTCGTTTTCTGGACTCCTTTCGCATTCTTCTGCAAAGGTTTCACATATAGAGGCATTATAGCACATATCACTCCAAAATTACAGTGTAAAAAAGAAATTCTTCAAAATACTCTCTCCCTTTGGAGTTAAAATCGACTCCGGATGAAATTGCAGTCCATAGATCGGGAGATTCCGGTGACACACACCCATCACCTCTTTGTCCTGCGTCTTTGCGATTATCTGTAGACATTCCGGAAGCGTTTCCGGCAAAACCGCAAGGGAATGATACCGGGCCGCCTCGATTTGATCCGGCAGTCCTTTAAAGATCGGAACCTTGTTATCAATATCTACCAGTGACATTTTCCCGTGCATCAGTTTCTTTGCATAAGAAACGGTCGCTCCAAAGGCTTCGCAGATAGCCTGATGCCCAAGGCAGACCCCAAGTATGGGGATCTCCCCACCCAGCTCCTTTACGACAGCGATACAGACGCCGGCATCTCTTGGCTTTCCCGGACCCGGAGAAAGAATGATAGAATCCGGCTTCATGGCTCGTATTTCCTCTACGGTATATGCATCATTCCGTATTACCTGAATATCCGGACGCATAGAACCGATCAGTTGATATAGATTATAGGAAAAGCTGTCGTAGTTATCAATCAATAGAATCATTTGTCGATCCCTCCTTGTGCCTCCTCCAATGCATTCATCACGGCTTTCGCCTTGTTAATACATTCCTGATATTCTTTTTCCGGTATGCTGTCCGCTACAATTCCCGCACCGCTCCGCACAAATACCTTTCCATTTTTCTTAAATGCCAGACGAATGGAGATGCAGGTATCCAGATTCCCTGTAAAATCCAAATAACCAATAGCACCGCCATAAATTCCCCGCTTATTATTCTCCAGTTCATTGATGATCTCGCAGGCTCGAATCTTCGGCGCTCCGGACAGAGTTCCTGCCGGAAGAACCGCCTCTACCGCATCCAGAGCCGACAGATCCTCTCGAAGCTCTCCACGCACGGTCGAGCCGATATGCATCACATGAGAATACCGTTCGATTGACATATATTTTTCTACAGACACCGTACCAAAGCGGCTGATCTTTCCTATATCATTTCTGCCTAAGTCAACCAGCATATTATGCTCCGAGCATTCCTTTTCATCTGCTAACAGTTCCCGTTCCAGCTGAATATCCTCCTCTTGGTCCCTTCCTCTGGGCCGGGTACCGGCAAGGGGAAACGTATGCAGCACACCGTCATACAGCTTCACAAGGGTTTCCGGCGATGCACCGGCAATCTCGATCGAATCACTGGAAAAATAAAACATATATGGCGACGGATTCAGGGTGCGGAGTACCCGATAGGTATCCAAAAGACTTCCCTGAAAGTCGGCTTCCAAACGATTTGAAAGCACAACCTGAAAAATATCTCCCTCCCGGATATAATTCTTTGCCTTTTCTACCATTTCACAAAACTGTTCCTTTTGGAACAAAGGCCGGAACGGAGAAGTCAAACAGCCCGGCTCCTGCTTTTTC
The DNA here is from genome assembly GCA_947589055.1 of uncultured Lachnospiraceae bacterium. Taxonomy (GTDB): domain Bacteria; phylum Bacillota; class Clostridia; order Lachnospirales; family Lachnospiraceae; genus CAG-632. Next base: position 10,538 of record CANPZL010000002.1, read on the forward strand.
GGCTTGCCCGTAAGGATCAGCCGGCTCATTTCCTCCAAAGCCTCCAGAGCCTTCGGATAGGAAGTATTCAAATCCTTTGTAGAGGCATTTGCGATCAATACAATCTTCTGTCGGAAATTATCAAAGCAGATTACCTTATCAAACAGCATAACATCGACATCGTTAAAATGTTCCTGGTCTTTTGCATCTAACTTTAACCCAGGCTCGCCGTATTTGATATAATCATAGGAAAAATACCCCACCAGTCCGCCGGTAAAGGAAGGCAGATCAGGCAGTCTGGGACTTTTATGCTCCTCAATTATCTGTTTTAAATATGAACCGGGGTGGTTTGTCTGGAAGGTTTTCCGATAGCCTTCTTCGTTACTGACCGTTACATTGCCATTCAGACAGGTGATTTCCATGGTAGGATTATAGCCAAGAAAGGTATATCTGCCCCATTTTTGCGAATCCTCCACACTCTCCAGTATATAACAGTGGGTACTGGTATTTTGCAGGATCCGCAAAACCTCCACAGGGGTCCGCATATCCGAAAACATCTCGCAGGCGATTGGAATTACTTTATAATTTCCCGTTTCAGCCAGCGTCCTTGCCTCCTCGATTGTAATTGGATGCTTCATACTCCGTCGCTCCTTTTCGTCACATTATATTTAAGAAAAGAGCGTTTCCGGTAATCCATTCCTCACGAATTACCGGAAACGTCTCATTGAAAGCCTGCACATCAATGCTCATTCTGCTTTCTCATATATTGAATCATTCCCGGCCCCAGCGTTTCCGTCGGCCTTGCAAGAAATCCGTTTTTTTCATAAAAAATCTCCCGGCCTTTTGCACACATCAGGCAAAGCATAAGCTCGGTGTCCTCCATCTGAATCCGCTCTGCATATTCCTTTAATCTGCAAAGCACTGCCGTACCGACGCCTTGTCCTTGTGCCTCCGGTAACACGATCAGATCCTGTACATAGCAGATCACCGCTCCGTCTCCAACCAATCGTCCCATTCCCACGCAGTGTCCGTTCCGATATGCCGTTATGATACATAGACTGTTTGCAAGCGCTTTCTTTGCCTGTTCCCGCTTTAAAGGCTTCCAGTTTACACCCGCACGCAGTGCCAAATAGGTATCTACATCCAGTTGATCCTGCTTTAGTGTTATCATATCCATGTTTTATCCTTCTTTTGAATATCTCAGAGCCGGACAGCAAGTCCACGCTCCCTCAGATATTGCTTTAATTCTTTGATTTCCAATTCCCTGTAATGAAACAAGGAGGCGGCTAAGGCAGCATCGGCTTTTCCTTCTGTTAATGCATCAAAAAAATGCTCCTTTGTTCCGGCGCCGCCAGAGGCGATTACCGGTATCTTGACCTGTTCAGAGATCTGCTTCGTCAAGGAAATATCATACCCCTCCTTTGTACCGTCACAATCCATGCTGGTAAGGAGGATTTCGCCTGCGCCCAGACGTTCTGCTTCCATTGCCCATTCAACCGCATCTTTTCCTACGTCGATTCTTCCGCCATTTTTATAAATATTCCAACCGGAACCGTCCGCCCTTCGTCTGGCGTCGATCGCTACCACAACGCATTGACTGCCAAACTTATCGGCAGCCTCTGCAATCAACCGGGGATTATCAATCGCTGACGAATTGATGGAAACCTTATCCGCTCCCTCACGTAAGATTACACGGAAATCTTCAACTGAACGGATACCGCCGCCAACCGTAAACGGAATAAAGACCGTTTCCGCTACCCGACGTACCATATCTACAACAATGTTTCTGGCGTCCGAGGAAGCTGTGATGTCCAGAAAAACAAGCTCATCGGCTCCTGCCCGGTCATAAACCGCACCGATCTCAACCGGATCACCGGCATCTTTCAGATTCACAAAATTTACGCCTTTCACGACCCGTCCGTTTTTAACATCCAGACAGGGAATAATCCGTTTCGTATGCATCTACGCTTCCACCCCTATCTGAATGAAATTCTGTAATATTTTAAGACCGATCTGCCCGCTTTTTTCCGGGTGGAACTGACAGGCAAACAGGTTGCCGCACTCCACCGAAGCATGAATCGGAACGGAGTAAAAGGTAGTCGCCGCTACTTCTTCCTCCTTATCTGCCTGTAGATAATAGGAATGAACAAAATACACATAGGGATTCTCCGGCAGGTCTTGGAACAATCTGGCATTCGGCTTCCATGTCAGGGAATTCCAGCCCATATGAGGGATCTTTAAACCGGGGGCGTCCGGAATTCGAAGAATCCTCCCCTTTAATAATCCCAGACCGGCTACTCCCGGACTTTCTTCGCTGGACTCGAACAAAAGCTGCAGGCCCAGACAGATTCCCAGAAAAGGAATCTTCTGCTCCACCACATCATAGATCGTCTGAATCAGCTTGTATTCACGAAGCTTCTGCATAGCATCTTTAAAATTTCCGACACCGGGCAAAATCACCCGGTCACTGTGCAATATCCTATCCCGATCTCTGGTGATACACGCCGTCTCCCCTAGATAATTCATTGCCTTTTCTACACTTTTTATATTTCCTGCGTCATAGTCAATAATTGCAATCATTTTTCTTATCCTCGGTCCGTTTTTATTGATCACCGGCTGATTCTGCTTCTGCCGAGCTTCCCATTTCCATAGTCAGGCTCTGGATTTTCGTTGTATACTCCGCCGATTCTAATAAAAGTATCTCTTTTGCCTCTGTCTCACTTAATCCATAAACGCTTGTTAATGCCTGCAAAATCTCTGTCCGGGCAAATTCCAGATCCGCCACGATTCCCAGCTCCACTGCATCGTCATAATATTCATCATACTTATCCAGCCCCTGCAGCAGTGCGTCCAATGCTAGATCAGGGCGGTTCATCTTCACATAATTCTCATACGCTTCATATTGCCGCTCCACATACATGACTGTATAGATCTTATCCTTTAACTCCTGATCCTTTTCCTTTACCTCAACGCCCAGAATCTCCCGATATGCCATTCCATATCTCTGACGTTCAAAATAATCGGTTGCCTTCGAGATGACCAGCGAATAATCAAACACAGAGGTTCCCAGGATAACCGTACCGCCAATCGCTAAAAAAAACAGCATGACGAACGTTACTAAGACTTTGTTTAATTTCTTATCCGGTCCTTCTTTTTCAAGTATCCGTTCTTCTTCCGCCTTTTTCTCCGCCTTCCTTGCGGTAAGCTTAGCGGTTTTCTTTTCCTTCTCTGTTTTCTTTTTGGCGTCCGACTCTGCCTTTTTCGCCTTCTTCTCTTCCTTCTTAGCCTGCTTTGCCTGCTGTTTTTCTTCCTTCTTGCGTGCAAGCTCGGCTAATTCTTCCGGAGTTGGTTCGTCGTCTTCCTCCTCCCCGAAGAGAATATCCATAAATCCTTTTTTCTTTTTTGCTTTTCCAATGTCTTCTACCTCTGCTAACTCCGGAGGGATCTCAAAATCCGGTATCTCGTCGGCAGCAGGAATCCCGGCGGCTTCACTGTTCCCCTCCAAGCCCAGCATGGAAAACAGCTCGTTCATATCATCGGTTTCCTGTGTATCACCTTTTGAGGTTCCGGCTTCCGCCGCATCTTCCGTATCTGTCGACTCTATGCTTTCTTCCGAAACGCTGTCGTCATGTGTGTTCATCTCTTTCTTAGAAGACGTATCCGCAGTACCGAATACCTCCTCAAACAGACTGTCAATGTCCGTGCCGGTATCCGTCTCCGATACAGATTCTTCCGGTTCTACGTTTCCCGCATTCTCCTGTGGCTCTGTATCCGTATCCGCTGTAATATCCAGCGTATTGATATACTCCGTATCATTCGGTGAATCGGACTGTGCTTCCGACTTTAACTGTTGAAATTCCCGTTCAAAGTCTGCATCTATCGATTCATCCAAATAGTTTTCCTCTATACTTAACGCATTTATATCCTCCAATTCCTTTTGAAAGGAATTGGGATTCACATTCATACTGGTTACATCCAGATCATCAAAGTCAATGTCGTCAAAATCCATTTTATCCATATCCAGATCTGCCTGCTCGTCCAGCTCGTCCAGCTCCGAAAGCGCTTCCATTGGTATCTCTGAATCCGACCATGCCACATCACGAATGGTTTTTGCATCTGCCGAAAGGCGCTCCTCTAATGAAGCATCCGTTGTTTCTCCCATATCATAAAGCGCATCTCCGGATGACACTTCCGGTATGCCGCTGTTTCCGTTTTCCGCATTCTTCAGTAATTGGTCTAAATATTTTTCATCCATTGCATCACCTTCTTTAATACCGCTCTCTTGTTACTATACAATAAGCCCCCCTAAAAAACAAGTTGCATTTCACGCAGAAATATTATAATATAAATGTGGTAAAAGCGCTATTGCTATTAAAGGTAGTAAAGGAGGGATTCGTATGAAAGCAACTATGTATGTGGAATTTCAGGGAAAACAGTTAGACGAAAAAGAAATCGTTGCCACTGCAAAACGTATCTGGGTTGACAACGGAAATAAGGCTTCTGACTTAAAAGCATTGAAGCTGTACATAAAACCGGAAGAAAACAAAGTGTACTATATCTTTAACGAAGAACAATACGGTGATTTTCCGTTGGGGGAATAAGAGCAGATCAGAGGGCTGTTGTAAACACAGTCCTCTTTTTTTGAAGGCATCCCCTGAAAAAAGGACACTTCAACGAACCATGTTTGTTGAAGTGTCCTTTTCAGATACAAGAACAACTACTCTGCCTGTTCCAGCAATTCATCAATGATACGAACCAGATCGCCGATCTCCGGCTTAGAGACTTGGGCATTAGCACCCAGCATCTCGCCTTTCCGTTTCATATCCTCGTTAATCAAAGAAGAGAAAATGACAATCGGAATATTCTTCAGTTCATCATCTTCCCGAACCAGACGCAGCAGCCTGTGTCCGTCCATAACCGGCATCTCAATATCCGTGATCAACAGCTTGATGCCATATTGAATTCCTTTGTTCTTTTTCAGCTTACAGATGACCTCCCATGCCTCCTGTCCATTTGCCTTTACGGTCAGATTGGTATAGCCGGCACGTTCCAGAGAATCCCGGATCATTGCAGAAAGCATCGGGGAATCCTCTGCAATCAGGATCGGAACATCACTGCGGCTCCGCTCGCCCAATTCATCTATCTCCGATACTTTTAAGCTGGTTTCCGGACAGATTTCTTCTACGATCCGTTCAAAATCCAAAATCAGAATCAAACGATCCTCCAGCTTGATAATACCGGTTGACATACCGGTTCCGTTTGCGTTTATCGTAACATCCGGCTTAACAATATCCTTCCAGGATACCCGATGAATCCCCAAAACCTGCTCCACATGGAATGCAATGTGCAGATTATTGAAATTCGTGATGATCATCATATCCGAATCTGATTCCATATCCCTGTCATATCCCAAGATTCCGAATAAATCCATTACCGTAATAATATCCCCTCTCGGCATGAACATGCCCTCAATGCAGGGATGGGAATTGGGGATAGGTGTGATCGGCTGCATGGTAAGGATTTCCTTTACCTTTGCCACGTTAATTCCATAATAATTGCCGCCTACAATGAATTCCAACACCTCTAATTCATTCGTTCCGCTTTCCAGTAAAATATTTGTATCCAATTCGATTCCTCCCTATTGTATATGTATCGTACCTGACCGCTCCTGATATGATGCCTGCAATTCCAATGTTTCAATGTCATCTGTCAAAGCATCTGAAATTTGAAAGATCAAAACCGCCGACTGTTCATCCCCTGCCGCTATGGTACTGCGGTATGTACCCAAATCGTCAATCAGGATAGTAAGCATCGGTCGGGCCGCCTTTGTTCCATTCATTAACAGCTTATATTCCAGCTCCGCATTTAATAGATCCACTTCAAGATTCTGGCCGGTCAGATTCTTCAGATCAAACCGCACTACCAGAAGCTGATAGCCATCTTCTGCTTCCAAATAAATAAAGGTTCCTTCCTGATCATAGGAAGGGTAATAATCCACAATGGAATAACTGTCATAGCAAATAGACGCTCCCTCCATACCGATCAGCTCTGCCAAATCTGTAATGATTTCATCGGACACTGCCGCCGTAGAAGCCGAAGCTTCTGTAGACGGCGTATCCAAATCCTTTGTTTCTGTCTCTTCTTCCGTAGTACGCTCCTGCGATACAGCTTCCGTATCTGTTGCCTCTGTTGCCTCCGTTGTATCAGGCACTTCCGTATCCGTCGTAGTTTCCCAGTCTGCATCCTCAAACTGGCTTTCATAATTCCTGTCGTATTTCAGTAACAAATCCGCCGCATACTCAGCTATGATCCGATTTTGTTCTTCCGACAGATTCACCCCACAGCCGGACAGCGTAACAGATAGAATGAGAAGTGCGGACAGACATAGCAGCCTCTTCACTTGTACACCTCCGTATAATAATATATAATTTTATCACGTTTCCGATCTATCATCAAGAAATATCCGTATCCAAATTCAAATAAAATTCCACACCGCCGGAAACATTCCGAACCCCATAGGCCTTTCCGTGTGCTTCCATTGCCGCAGCAACCACCGCCAACCCGATTCCGCTTCCTCCGTATTCTCTGGTTCTCGCCTTGTCTACCTTATAAAATTTGATCCAAAGCTTATCCAATTCTTCTTCCGGAATCGGCATACCGGTATTAAATACTACCAGTTGTACCTCTTTTTCCAATGACAGGAAACGTATCGCAATCCTTCCGCCCGGCGACACATAATGAATGGCATTGGTTATATAATTCGTGACTGCTTCCTCGATCAGAAACTCATCTGCCCAGACAAAAATCGGGCCTTCCGCCTGTATATCAAGTGTAGCATCCGTTTTATCTATCAAAATATCCGACGCAGTACAGATATTCCGAACCAGTTCTACCAGATCGAACCGGCTCATCTCTACCTTGTTCTGCCCAAATTCCAGTTCATTCAAAGAAAGAAGTTTCTTTACCATATTGTTCATCTTATTTGCTTCATCGATAATGACATCACAGTAGAATTCCCTGCTTTCCGAATCTTCATTTATACTTTCCTTTAATCCTTCCGCATATCCCTGAATCAATGCAATCGGCGTCTTTAATTCATGGGAAACATGGGACAAAAACTCTTTTCGCATCTCGTCAATCTGTATCTTGTTTTCAATATCATGATGCAGCTCATTATTTGCAGTTTTCAAAGCGGAAATGGTAGACTCTAACTTTGTGGAAAGACGGTTCATACTCTCTCCCAGCTCACCAACCTCATCTTTTGTCTTTACCGTTACTCTGGCATCAAAGTCCAGATTCGACATCTGCTTTGCCACTACCGCCATATCATGAATCGGTTTTGTGAAATAACGGCTGATACAGGAAATCACGATCGCTGCCAACAGCAAAATAGAAAGACTGAAATACAGAAATATCCGGTTTGTAAACACTGCACTGTTATTGATCGCATCCATAGAGGTTCGGATCACGACCAGATACCCATTGCTTAAGTAACCTGTCAAGTCAAAATACCCGGTATCCATACGATCATCCTGATGCACCTCAATAATATATGGTTTTCCTTCGGAAAGAAAGCCGGGGTTTGCAATCAGCTTTGTCATAGATTTTAAGCTGTCAAACATCAAGCCCTCTTCGTTGGTAGTGGTATAGATTTTCTCAACACCGTCGCTCACGACAATGATCGCATTATCCGGATTATTCAAGCCTTCAAATCCAAGCTTCAATTCTTCATCTGTCCACTGACTGTTGGAAAACAGCGTATCAACCTGAGTATAAAGACTGACCAAATTATCTTCCGCCCTTTGCTCAAACCAGAAAAAGGAACCATGATGATACAAAATCCAGCTTCCAACGATGATAACGGTTATAAAAAAAATAGACACCAGTGTTAATTTAAACTGAATGGAACGTCTCATTTTGACACCTCAAACTTATATCCCATCCCCCAGATCGTCTTGATATACTCCCCTTTGTCCTTCAGTTTGCTCCGCAGCTTTTTCACATGGGTATCAATAGTCCTGGCATCTCCAAAATAATCATAATTCCAGACATTATTTAGAATCTTCTCTCTGGAGAGTGCCACTCCCTGATTCAAAAAAAAGTAATGAAGAAGTTCAAATTCCTTAAAGCTAAGCTCTACCGGTTCTCCATCAATCTTTACCATATGTGCATTTACATCCATTTCAATGCCACCCGCCTGTAACACCTTTGATTCCTGTGCAGGATTGGTTCGCCGAAGCACTGCTTCCACCCTTGCCACAAGGATCTTAGGGCTGAACGGTTTCGTAATATATTCATCAATTCCCAGTTCAAAGCCCGTCAGCTCGTCCCGCTCATCCGCCTTTGCCGTCAACATGATGATCGGGACCTTGGAATACTGCCGGATTTCCCGGCATACTTCCCAGCCATCCAGTTTTGGCATCATCACATCTAAAATAACCAGAGAAATATCCTTATTTGCAAAAAATACCTCGATCGCCTCTTCCCCGTCGCCTGCTTCCAAAACCTGAAAATCCTGATGTACCAGAAAATCCCGAACCAGCTTCCGCATCCTGCTTTCATCATCGACGACCAGTATTTTTATCTTTTCCATATTCATACCCCCACAGTGGTTTTCCAAAAGCATACGAAAAGAATATGTTGAAAATGTGAAATCTATTCGGAATTTTCTTCCGTAAGAGCTTCCGTATCTGCCTGTCCTCCAAGCTCCGCCTCTCTGGCCCGTAGCTCCGCTTCCCTTCTGGTTAAATCTTCCTCCCATGCTGCATAACGGTTTAATATCTTATTTTCTGTATTGATATAACCTACGTTGGGATTCAATACTGTAATGGCAAACATGATTGCAATTACCAGAGCCAGAGCGATCACCGAGATCAGATACTTTCTCCGAGCGATTTCAAGCCGTTGATTTTCCTTTGTCAAAAGCTCCAGTTGCTCCTGTTTCCCTCTGGGCATTCCGTTTGAGGGCAGAACATAGATCAAAGGCACCTCCTGCTGAGGGATATTCATTTCATCTACCAGATATTCACGAAATTCTCCAAGAAACTGCAGGCCGATCGGTGTTTTAAACACCTGCTCCTTTACCAGACGATCATAAAGAGCCGAGAGTTCTTCCGGTTGATCAAAATTGATCTTTTCCTTCAGCCGCTCGATATTATTTTGCTCCCGCAGGGCTTCCTTTGCATCCCGGTAATCATCAAACAAAAAGCCGCCGACTCTACGTTCTTCCTCGTCCGGTATGTGCATTAGTGGTTCCGAATCCTTCGTATTCTGATTTTCCATAGGCCGCTCCTTTCTTTTCCCTGCCTTTTCCATTATAGCAAAAAGGGGTGTACAAACGCTACCGTCTGAACACCCTTTTGTTTATTCTGTTTCCTGTATAGAATCTGTAGGAGCCTCCGATGCATCTACTAAAGTGATCTCATGCTCGACTGCCAGTGCATTCAACTGACTTTCATACTCAGAAAACAAGGATTCCGATTCTACAATCAGGCTATCCGCTTCATTCAGCAGATCCGTATCACAGGCTTCAATGGCCTCCGCCACTTTGGAAAGAGCATTCAGCTGTTTCTTTGCGCCATCAACACAGATTGCTTTCACTTCCTGTACCTCCGGCGTCTCAGCAGGCACCGCATCCAGTTGTGCAAGATATTCCTCATACTTCGGTATAATGGAATCCCGCAATGCACTTAAGAGCTGTTGAGAATCCGCCTCCTCGTCGGCGACATAAACATTATATTCATTGATAGCCGCTTTTTGAAGATTCTGCGTATCCGCCATGTCTGTCAGATATATATATAAATCCTCTTTTACCGCATCTGCTTTACCGCAGGCGGACAAGCTAAACATCAGCCCTGCCAGCAGCAATGCCGCAATCTGTCTTTTACTTTTGATCTTCATAACGCTTCCTCTGTATTCTCATTTATAGTTGCTTACACATTTTAGCACAGAAACAGATAAAATTCAATAACCTTTCCTTTGAATTTCTTTCCGCACCGCTTCCAGACTGATGTTCTGCTCTCTGGCGATACGGGCGAGCTCCTCATATTCATACTTAGCCCGCAGCACTCCATATCCTTTTGACGTTTTTTTGCATATCGGTCCATATGCGCTTTCTACTACTTCGCTTTCTCGTTCCAAAACATATCGTTCCATTCGGCTGCCCCGGATTCCAATAGTGGTAGTGTGTTGAAAGATTAAGGGAATAAGCGTTTCCTTTGTCTGCTCTGAACAAAGCACATGCAATACGATACCCGGCCGGGACTTTTTCATGCCCGCCGGTATGGTAAATACTTCCAATGCCCCCGCTTCCAGCAGGCGCTCCATTGCAAAACCAATATCCTCTCCTGTCATATCATCTATATTGCAGCATAGCTCCCATACAGAGGAACGGGTATCCTCCGTTTCACCCAGCATGGCACGGACACAGTTAGCCGCCGGATAATCCTTTCTCCCCATACCATACCCTACAGCCTTTAACCGCATCACCGGCATCGCACCAAAACGTGTGGCAAAATACTGTAACAGTGCAGCGCCGGTAGGCGTACAAAGCTCTCCCTGTATACTTCCTCCATAAACGGGTGCTTCTTTTAAGATCCATGCAGTCGCCGGTGCCGGAACCGGCAAAATACCGTGAGCGCACTGCACCTGCCCGCTTCCTACATGAATCGGGGAAACGATGATCTCCTCCACCGCAAGCTGGTCAAGCAGATAACAGACAGCGGTAATATCCGCTACAGCGTCCAGCGTACCCACTTCGTGGAAATGGATCTGTGATACGGGAACGCCATGCACCTTACTTTCTGCTTCTGCGATCAGGCCATATACTGCCAACGCATCTTCCTTCACCTTATCCGGCAGTTTCAAACCATAAAGTATATCCCGGATCGCATGCAGACTGGTATGAACATGTTCTTTCTGATGCTCATGATCATGGAAATGCCCATGTGCCGGTGCCTGTCCATGCACATGCTCATGACTATGTTCGATTCCGTCAAATGCTCCTTCTTCTTTTCCATGCACCAATACCGAAACATAGGTTCCTTTTATTCCGCATTTTTGTATGCTTTCCTTTCGATATTCCACATCCGGAATTCCCAGTCGGTTCAGTGCCTCTATCTGACTATCCATATCCGGAAACAGCTCTAACAACGCACCGGTCAGCATATCCCCTGCCGCACCCATGCCGCAATCCAAGTATAGCGTTTTCATTTCTTTCCCTCCATATGATTGATCATACTCGCAAAGTAACCGGCACCAAATCCGTTATCAATATTGACCACCGAAACACCGCTGGCACAGGAATTTAACATAGAAAGTAATGCCGAAAGCCCATGAAAAGATGCGCCATAGCCCACACTGGTCGGAACCGCTATCACGGGACAATCCGCCAGCCCTCCGATCACGCTTGCCAATGCACCCTCCATACCGGCGATAGCGATAATAACGCTTGCTTCCATCAATATTTCCTTGTATGCCAGAAGCCGATGAAGTCCGGCTACCCCTACGTCATACAGACGAATCACCTCGTTGCCTAGTATCTCAGCAGTCAGCGCCGCTTCCTCTGCTACCGGAATATCACTTGTGCCTCCGGTAGCCACGACAATACTGCCGATCCCGTTCGGAACCGGTCGTTCCCCCAAGATTCCGATCCTGGCTGTTTCATAGTAGACCAGCGGAACCTGTTTTTTAAGCGTCGCAGCCGCCTCCGGATCCAAGCGTGTGATCAGGATCCGTTCCTGTCCGTTCCTTCGCATGGTTTCAATGATTCCAAGCATCTGTTCCGGTGTTTTTCCGGCTCCATAAATCACCTCCGAAGCCCCCTGTCGCACTCTCCGATGCAAATCTACCTTTGCAAACCCTATATCCTCATACGGAGCAGTTTTCAACTTTAAGAGGGCATCTTCTACAGACAAAGCTCCCTGTCTTACCGCCTCCAATATTTCCTTTGTTTCGTTTTGCATCCCTTACCTCCAAGCCAATGCTTTTTATTTGTCGATTGCCGGATAAAACAATATCCGGCGGTCCTGTCCGATTCAAAATGGAATTTGTAAAAGCGGTCTTGCCAACCTTTTGCAAAACCGCTTTCTGCTCTAATCCTTTTTCTGAAACAGGGATTTTTTTATCACTCCCTTTGGATCCTGAATCAGCAGGATCACCAGCCATATGACCATTCCCAATGCAACGACGGAAAGTCCCAGATAGAGATCATTCAGCATATCATAAGGCGCCGGAGTAAAAAACGCTGCCTGAAGCTCTACATATTCAAATATGGCATCAACCAGCCACATCAGAGAAGCTCCCCAGTATATCCAGCATAGAATCCCTATCTTCATTTCATCTTCCGGTGCGTTTTTATACCAGATAATCGTGCTGATAATAGCAGCAAATACCGTTGTCAATAATGTCATCTGTCCAGCTCCTTACTTTTCGGACTTCCAGGAACGCAGTACCTTCTTTTCCGTTCCGGAAACCACCGCTACTATCCCCAGCCATACCAGAGTTACTACTCCTGCCATGGCAATCCCGGCTGTCGCCATTTCCTGAAACATTTCAACCATGTCAGCCGGACTCCCTGCGGCTGTCAGAAATGGGAACCACGGAACGACCTCCCCGTGCCAGATGTGTTCAAATGCCAGCAGAGCGGAGCCTCCCCACAGCATATTGGAAAGCCAGTTCAGCTTTCTTGAAAACGGGATCCGTTCTACCGCTTCCGCCTCTTTTATGTTGAAAGTATCCTGCTTTTCCTCGTTTGCCTTCATGGTTTTTCCAACGATCGTTGTCACCACTGCTTCCGTAACCGGTACAAGAAAACAAGCCATAAATTTTCCCTCCTAACGATAAACCTTAAATACCTCGGCATACGCCATCCAGACTCCATCTGTATGACGGTTGACCGAAACCATTTCCTGTGTTATATTCAAGCATAAATAAATTAAGCGTTTTTGTCAAGAAATTCCAAACACGCAGACAGAAAAGAACAGACATTAGAAGCCTATCTGTCAGAGCCTGGTAACGTAATGGCAGCTTTTTCTTCCGGTGTGGATTCTACCTTTTTACTGAAAACCGCTCATGACCTTTTAGGAGAAAAGGCGGTTGCAGTCACGGCCCGCTCCTGTTCCTTTCCCCAACGGGTCGTCAAAATCCCAGAAACCGTTGTTATCTCTGCAAACGGGAGTTGTTTTCCAAATTCCGAGAGCAAGAATTGAGGTTCTTCCAGATGAATTTCAAAGACTGCTCCAAGATGATATGGCTAAACGGATATATCAAACCCTGTTGGGACTTGGCTTCACCTATGTCACGTTTGATCTGGGCGGCTACCAATCCGGCAGTATGAATAAGACGCTGTAAATCGTGCAGGGATTTCAGCGTCTTTTTTTCCGACAGATAGAATTACATTTCTTCTTGTTTCAGGGCTTCCTCTGCCTCCTTTTGCAGCCTTTCGTCATAGGAAAGCAACGGTTTTTCTTTTTTTCCTTTTATTCGCCGATTCACATAGTTTGCGGTAATCCTCGCCACTAACGGGAATAAAGAAATCACACCGATCAGGTTCGGCACCATCATCAGTCCGTTAAACGTATCCGAAATATCCCATGCCAGCGAAGACGTCATGACCGCACCGGAAATGATCATCAGAACAAAGATAACCTTATATACCTTCACCGCTTTTTCACCAAGCAGATACTCAACTGCTTTGGCGCCATACTGAGACCAGCCTAAAACCGTGGTGAATGCAAAGAGAAGCATGGCGACTGCGATAAAGATTTCACCAAAATATCCAAATACATTGCCAAATGCCTGGGAAACCAGCGTGGCATCATTTACTTCACCTATCGGAAGACCGGTTTCCAAATCAATATATCCGGAGGAAAGAACTACGATCGCAGTAATGGTACAGACTACGAAGGTATCAAAAAACACCTCAAAGATTCCCCACATTCCCTGTTTTACCGGTTCCTTTACGTTAGAGGCAGAATGTACCATGACCGAAGAACCAAGTCCGGCTTCATTTGAGAATACCCCTCGCTTACAGCCCTGGGTAATCACCTGACGAATCGCAACCCCTGCCGCACCGCCTGCAACTGCCTTCACGCCAAAGGCAAATCGGAAGATTGCCGCAAACATCGCACCGACGGTATTGATATGTATAACAAACACAATCAAAGCTCCTACTATGTACGCTACCGCCATAAAGGGAATAACCTTTTCCGCCACCGCTGCGATACGCTGTAAACCACCGATAATGATCAAGCCGGCAAGGATCATCAATACCAGTCCGATCAAAAGGTTGATCATCGGAACTCCAAATACTTCCCCTAATTCCACATGACTGAAAAAAGCGGATTCCAGATTCAGTACAATCTTGTTTACCTGTCCCATGTTTCCAATCCCAAAGGAAGCCAAGATTGTAAAAATGGAAAAGAATACGGCCAATACGGAAGCAATGCCCTTGCAGTATTTTTTACTTCCAAGTCCGTCTTTTAAATAATACATGGCGCCGCCGGACCATTCGCCGGCCTGATTTCTTCTTCGATAATAGATACCAAGTACGTTTTCAGAAAAATTGGTCATCATTCCAAAAAAGGCGGCCACCCACATCCAGAATACCGCACCGGGCCCTCCGATCACGATTGCGGCGGAAACACCGGCAATATTTCCGGTTCCGATCGTCGCTGCCAAAGCGGTACAAAGAGCCTGAAACTGGGAAATCGTTTTCTTATCCGTTTTCTTGGTTGCCGAGCTGTTTTTCTGAAATACGCTTCCAATCGTTTCCTGCCACCAGTGTTTCAAATGCGAAATCTGAAAAAATCGAGTGGAACAGGTCATTAAGATACCGGTTCCGATCAGTAGAATCAAGCCAATCTTTACCCAAACAAAATCATTGATCACATTATTGATATTTGTAAGCTGTTCAAAAAACCGTTCCATAGTTCCTCCTCAAAAAGTTTTTTGTTTGTATCGTCAAAATTCTTTTATTTTTCCTTTGTTTCTGCATGGGGTTCTTATACGGAATCACAAAAAATATATACAATCATACACTGGATTATGATTCTTGACAAGAAAAACTTTGACATCTATAAGGTTTCATTATAGGATTTAATCAGATTTTATTAGAACCTGCGGGAGAAACGACATGAAAAAAATCCTTTTCTATATCAAACAGGAACCTGTTTTTATTATTTCCTTTCTTGCGGCGGTAATCAGCTGCTTTTTTGTACCGCCCAGCCTGGATTACATCGAATATATCGATTTTCGGACGCTGGCACTTCTGTATGCGCTGATGGTCGTTGTTGCCGGTCTGAACAAAGCCGGTATCTTTACCGCCTTTGCCCATACGCTCTGTCTTCGAGCAAAAAATATCCGTATGATCGGTATGTTATTGATATGTCTTTGTTTTTTCAGTTCCATGCTGATCACAAACGACGTAGCCCTGCTAACCTTTGTTCCTTTCTCCATAATCGTATTAAATATAGCCGGTAACGATAACGATCTGCTCCGGATCGTCGTTCTGGAAACCGTAGCCGCCAATCTGGGAAGTATGCTGACACCGGTCGGTAACCCACAGAATCTATATCTGTATTCCTTCTACAACCTAACGTTTCCCGCTTTCTTAAGTATAACCTTTCCGGTATGGCTGCTCTCTTTTTTCCTGTTGCTTGGAAGCTCTTGTTTCCTTCCAAACACACATTTACCCGCCTTTCCGGAACAAAAGCAGAAGGTAGATACTAAATCCCTTATTATATATCTTTGTTTGTTTATCCTCTGCCTGCTTACCGTTATCCGGATCCTTCCATGGCCGATCCTGTTGCTGATCCTGCTTCTGGTTCTTCTGCTTTACGACCGGCATACGCTTATGAAAGCAGACTTTTTCCTTTTATTGACCTTTGTAGCATTTTTCATTTTTGCAGGAAATCTTTCTAAGATCCCTAAACTTAACAGCCTATTGCAAGCGATGTTATCGGGAAGAGAGTATTGGACGGCGCTTTTGACCAGTCAGATCATCAGCAATGTGCCAGCAGCGCTTTTACTTTCCAACTTTACGGACAATGCCAGATCCTTGATCATGGGTGTGGATATTGGCGGGCTTGGGACCCCGATCGCCAGCCTGGCCAGCCTGATCAGTCTGAAGCTGTATTCCCAGACGAAACGTGCTAAGACAGGAAGATATATGTTGGAGTTTATAGTGATAAGCCTGCTCCTGTTAGTCATTCTTTCCGTTTTTCAGTTGAACATTCCAAACCTCTTTCCATAGCCGGTTTAACGGATCCATCGAATCTTATAAATCAATCTGTTCAAAGTCGTTTATTGCCTGACACATAGAAATTGTGGTCAACCATGCAAAAACCGCTACGCCCGTTACATTCTTTTTCTTTTATCTGTCAACAGGTATCCTGCAAACCTGTAACGCCTTTCCTATCCGAGATACACATACAAAAGGCGAAGATACCGGTAAAAGTATCTCCGCCCTGTTTTTTTACTTATTTTCCTATCCACTTGGTCGGCTGTTTCGTTTTTTCATATTCGGCTGACAAACAAGATCATAAATGCAGCAAGCCGCCTGCGGCGGCTCATAAAGAATGGAGCTGGCGGGAATCGAACCCGCGTCCGAAGACCCTTCCATTACAGTTTCTCCCATCACAGTCCGCATACATGGATTCCCTCAGACCACTGCCTGCGAACGGGCTATGGTCTTTGGTAGCTTCATAAATCTTCGACTGCCGCAAAGCTTAAGCAGCCGAGTGCCCCGTATCGATGAAGCCGGTAATCTCAGACTACGGGAAATCCGAGGCCGACTGCCGCCCTTAGGCAGCTAATGCAAATTTTTCGTCTGCGTTTATATTTAGATTTCCAAGTTTTAATGTGGTCCTGGTCCACAGATGGCTTCCATAATTTCAAAATCCCCGTCGAAACCAGTACAACCCCGAATGTTTAAAAAGAATACATTTTTATCCAGATTGCATGGTACAGACGAATGTTTGATCTTGTATTCTAATCCAATGATATGCTATCTTTATACATTTGTCAATCCAGACCCGGCAGCTTTCATTTCAGTCAGAGTTTTCTTTTCCATTCCGGCGAATCGCTTTCTGGGAAATTTACTCCTGCTGTTGATCGGATTCCTGTATCTGACGGTTGATTTCCTGTAAAAACTCGTCATCGTAACCGGTTCCGCTCTGCTGATTGACTGCGTCGCCCTTCTTTTCCTGGTAGGTGGGATACAGCACATATTTTCCAAGCAGGAAACCAAGCCCACCCCCGAAAACAAGACAGCCGGCAACGATCCAAACCATCTGGATCATGCCTTTCTTTTTCTGCTTATTCTTTCGTTTCTTCTTATCCGCCTTATGCCGGTCAACCTTCTTTTGACTCATTTTATACTCCTTTCCGTTTTCCATAACGATTATTGCAGGTTACGAATCTTAAACTCTTTTTCCGCTTCACGCTTCTGATCCTTCTTGGCAATATCCTGCCGCTTGTCATATAGCTTCTTTCCTCTTGCCAGTCCGATTTCTACCTTTACCAGACTATCTTTAAAATATACCCGAAGCGGAACGATCGTATATCCTTTTTCCTTTGACTGTCCCATCAGCCGCTGGATCTCCGATTTGTGCAGCAGCAGTTTTCTGGTACGCAGAGGATCCTTGTTAAAAATGTTTCCCTTTTCATAAGGACTGATATGCATCTGATATATATATATTTCACCATCTTCAATTCCTACATAAGATTCCTTAATACTGCAATGTCCCATACGAAGTGCCTTTACCTCCGTTCCGGCTAATGCAATGCCCGCCTCGTAGGTATCCTCGATAAAATAGTCAAAATAAGCCTTTTTGTTATTTGCGATCAATCGGCTTCCCTTTGCCTTTGCCATTTGCTTCCCTCCTGCTCCCGCCGCCTTCTTCCGGCTCCGGCACTATTACAAAATCAATCGTCTTTAAAATCGGATCTGCCGCCTTTACCATAACGGAAACCTTCTGCCCCAATGTATATACCGTTCCGGTTTCTTGCCCTATCATAGCATATTTTTCCTCATTATAACAGTAATAATCATCTTCCAGATTCGTCACATGAACCAATCCCTCTATGGTATTTGACAGTTCTACGAACATTCCCCATGCATGGATACCGGAAATCACACCGGTATAGCACTCTCCGATTCGTTTGGACATATACTGAACCTTTTTTAATTTTTCAACCTCACGCTCCGCTTCATCTGCCCGACGTTCCAGTTTTGAGCAATCCTCCGCAAGTCCCGGCAGCAGCCGCTCATAATGGGCGATCCGTTTTGCATTCAGATTCCCATGCAGATTTTCTTTTATGATACGATGAATCTGCAAGTCCGGATACCGTCGGATCGGTGAAGTGAAGTGGCAGTAATACTGCGTAGACAATCCAAAATGCCCGGTGCAGACCGTTGTATACCTGGCCTGCTTCATGGAACGAAGGGTCAGTCGGCTAATCATAGCTTCCTCCGGTGTACCGGCAATCCGTCCAAGCAGCTTTTGAAATTCCTTAGGATGCATATGTTCGGTTCCTGCCTTAAAATAGTATCCGAAGTTGGAAATAAGAATACGAAGTCCTTTGATCTTTTCTTCGTCCGGCGCTTCATGGGTACGATAGACAAAGGGAAGCTCCTGCCAGAAATAATCCTCCGCTACCGTTTCATTTGCGATCAGCATAAAGTCTTCAATGATCTTATGCGCCGCCAGTCGCTCATAGGCACGAATCTCCACAGGCATACCCTTTTTATCTAAGATAATCTGGGACTCCGGAAAATCAAAATCAATGGATCCCCGCTTGTCCCTCCTGCTCCGCAGCAGCTCTGCCAGCTCCTGCATGGCGTTCAGCATTGGAAGAAAGTCTCTGTACTCCTCCATCGCTTTTTCATCCTGATCTACCAAAACCTGATTAACCTTCGTATAAGACATTCTTTTGTCTACCCGAATAACCGATTCCGCAATCTCATGCTTTACTACTCTACCCTTTTCATCAAGTTCCATGATACAGCTTAAGGTTAAACGATCCTCTCCCTGATTCAAAGAGCAGATTCCATTAGACAGCTTATGGGGAAGCATCGGTATCACCCGGTCTACCAGATAAACACTGGTTCCCCGACGAATCGCTTCCTTGTCAAGAGGCGAATACTCCGTTACATAATGGGAAACGTCCGCAATATGGACCCCAAGTTCATAGCCTTTGTCCAGCCGGCGCAGGGTAATCGCATCGTCCAGATCCTTCGCATCTTCTCCATCAATGGTTACGGTCTGCCAAGTCCGTAAATCTTTCCTTCCTGCCACTGCCGTACCATCGACCGTATCTGGCAGACGTTCTGCCTGTCGAAGCACTATATCGTCAAATTCAACCGGAAGCTCATAGGTGCGTACCACAGATAATACATCCGTTGCAGGATCATTGATATGCCCTAAGATTTCCGTTATCCTTCCTTCCGGATTCTTATTCCCGCTTCCATAATCCGTTATCCGAACGACTACCTTATTTCCTTTCACCGCACCCTTCGTCCATGCTCCCGGTACATAAATATCCTGCTGGAACTTCTGATTATCCGGCACGACGAACCCAAATCCTTTTCCGGGTTCAAAGGTTCCTACCAGCTCTTGAATCCCATGTGAAAGGATCCGGACGATCTCGCCTTCCCGCCGTTTCCCTGCCTGTGCTTCCGGATTCGTTATCCGCATCAGGACGGCATCCATATGTTTAGCACCGTTGCATTGCTTCTCCGGAATAAAATAATCCTCCGTTTCCCCTTCTACCGTCACAAATCCAAAGCCTCTGCTGTTTCCCGTGAAAGTACCGCATACCATCTGCGGTTCCAGCTTTTGAAATTTTCCTCTGGGCGTTTTCATAATAACACCCTCTTGGACCAGTTCATTCAGAATCCGGGAAAGGATCGGACGTTCATCCTGTGTGATCTGAAAGAAATATGCCAATTCCTTATATTTCATTGGCTTATAATCGGAACGGAATATAAATTCCCGTATCTTTTCTTTTTGCTCCTGGTATAACTGTTCGCTCATTCTTCCTCCAAAAAATGAAAGCTGCCGCATATGCGACAGCTTTTTATCTATGATTGATTAAACAATCCCTAATCCTAATACTAAGGCCAGAACAAAGAACAAAACAGCAAGTACCGTAGTGACGGTTACCAGTACGGATTCCTTTGAACGCCCTTTATTCTTACTCCAATAGGTCTCTGACCCACCGATGGAGCTTGATAACCCATTATTTTTGCCTTCCTGCATTAAAACGAGAACTGCCATAACGACTGAAATCACTAAAAATATAATTGTAAGTGCAAGGTTCATATCTACACCTCCGTTCTAAAACTCAACTAGAGATGATTTTAACACAGGGATTTATGAAATTCAAGCAATTTTTCTTACTATTAAGAATTTTGTCCTAAATTCTATAAATTGATACCTTTCCCAGCTCCTCTTCGATTCTTAACAGCTGATTATATTTTGCGGTCCGGTCAGAACGACAAGGCGCTCCGGTTTTGATCTGTCCGGCATTCACAGCAACTGCCAGATCGGCAATAAAACTGTCCTCCGTTTCACCGGAACGATGGGAAATGATCGTGCTGTAACCGGCTCTGGCTGCCATGTGAATCGCATTCAATGTCTCTGTCAACGTACCGATCTGATTATATTTTATCAGAATGGAGTTAGCAATCTTCGCTTCGATTCCCATTGCCAGACGTTCCGTATTCGTAACAAACAAATCGTCACCAACCAACTGAATCTTTTCACCCAGACGATAGGTAAGTAATTTCCAGCCACGCACATCATTTTCATTTAACCCGTCCTCGATCGAAAAGATCGGATATTTAGCAACCAGATCTTCATAGTACTGTACCATTTCTTCAGCATTCCGGTATATATCTTTTCCCGCCATTTTGCTTTCACCCGGAAAATAATACAGATCCTGTGTATCCACATACAGCTCCGAAGCCGCCGCATCAATGGCAATCTTGACATCCTCACCGGGACGGTAGCCGGCTTGTGCAATAGCCTCTACCATCAGATCCAGCACTGCCTGCGAGCTTGGCAGATCCGGTGCAAATCCTCCTTCGTCTCCGACTGCGGTAGACAACCCCTGTGCTTTCAGGATCTTCTTTAGGGTATGATAAATCTCGCAGGCCATCTGCATGGCGTGCTTCACGGAATCCGCTCCTACGGGAGCAATCATGAATTCCTGTAGATCCACCGTATTGTCTGCATGCTTTCCGCCATTTAAGATATTCATCATGGGAATTGGCATGGTTCTCGCATTTACACCGCCGATATAACGGTACAAAGGCATATTTAATGCTGTTGCTGCCGCCTTTGCCACCGCCAGAGAAACGCCTAATATGGCATTTGCACCATACTTTGACTTATTTTCCGTTCCGTCCGCCTCCAGCATGATCCGGTCGATCTCTGCCTGGCAAAACACATTTTGACCGATAATCCGGTCAGCAATTCTTGTATTCACGTTGGTTACTGCATTCTGCACACCCTGTCCCAAGTAGCGTTTTTCTCCGTCACGCAGCTCTAACGCCTCATGCTCACCGGTCGATGCACCAGATGGGACCTGCGCCCGTCCGGTGATTCCTCCTTCTAACGCTACCTCTACTTCCACCGTTGGATTTCCTCTGGAATCCAGAATTTCTCTGGCGTGAACATCAATAATCTTAACCTCACGCATACTGCACTCCTCCTAGAACAATCGTTTTTATTAGTAAGTATGCACAGATATGCGAGAGATTATACGTATTTTCGTGCATCTTCTGATAAGAAGCAAATTGTTTAGCAGTGTGAATCTTTGGATTCAGAAAAACCAGTGCCACAGTTATAAAGATAAGCGGACCTGCGATAATGACTATTGGCAGCGTTCTTAATTTTTAGCCGCTGTATCCTTTGGAATCAGCAGGGATTTTCCCGTCATTTCTTTCGGCTGCGGCAGACCCATGATCTCCAATAGCGTAGGTGCAATATCCGCCAGACAACCGCCTTCCCGCAGGGTATATCCATCATCATAATTTACCAGAATAAACGGAACCGGATTCGTCGTATGTGCAGTATGCGGAGCTCCTGTCTCATAATCAATCATCTTTTCAGCATTTCCATGATCTGCACAGATAAAGAGAACGCCGCCCGCTTCTTTTACTGCTTCTACAGCTGCGCCTACGCACTGGTCCACCCGTTCTACTGCTTTGATGGCAGCGGGGATAACGCCGGTATGTCCTACCATATCCGGATTTGCAAAATTTATGATAATCACATCATACGCTCCGGATTTTATGGCATCAACCAGATTGACGCCTACCTCCGGCGCACTCATTTCCGGCTGTAGGTCATAGGTAGCAACCGCCGGAGATTTTACCAGCGTACGGCTCTCATTTTTATTCGGCTCCTCTACGCCACCGTTAAAGAAAAAGGTAACATGCGCATATTTTTCCGTTTCTGCCAGCCGCAGCTGTGTCTTTCCCATAGCCGCCAGATATTCGCCGAAGGTATTCGTAACCGTTTCTTTCTTGAAGGCTACATACTTGTTTCCAATGGTTTCATCATAATCCGTAAAGCAGACATAGGTCAGGGGAATCCTTCCGTTCCGGCGCTCGAATCCCGTAAACTCATCATCACAAAATGCTCTGGTGATCTCTCTGGCACGATCCGGACGGAAATTAAAGAAGATAACCGAATCATTCGGTTTTACCAATGATACCGGCTTACCATTTTCATCTACAAGTACAGTGGGAAGCACAAATTCATCAGTTATATCCTTGGCATAGGAATCCTCCATTGCCTGAACCGCATCGGTAGCAGTCTCACCTTCCCCATAGACAAGGGAAGCGTATGCCTTTTCGACCCGATCCCACCGATTATCCCGATCCATAGCATAATAACGTCCGGATAGGGAAGCGATCTTTCCGACACCGATTTCTTTCATTTTCTGCTCCAGTTCAGCCACAAAATCCTTTCCGGAAGCCGGCGGCGTATCACGACCGTCAAAAAACGGATGCACATAAACGTTTTCTACGCCCTGACGCTTACAAAGCTCCAAAAGACCATATAAATGGGTATTATGACTGTGTACACCGCCATCGGATAGCAGTCCCCATAAATGAAGATCCGAATGGTTCTTTTTCACATTATTGATCGCACGAAGCAGTTCTTCATTCTCAAAAAAGTCCCCGTCTTCAATGGATTTCGTGATACGGGTCAATTCCTGATAAACGATACGTCCTGCACCGATATTCAAGTGTCCCACCTCGGAATTACCCATCTGTCCATCGGGAAGTCCTACCGCCAGACCGGAAGCATTTCCTTTTACAAAGGGACATTCCTTCATCAATTTGTCCATGACCGGGGTATTCGCCTGTGCTATGGCATTTCCTTCTACCCTGTCATTTAACCCATAACCGTCAAGCACCATTAGTACAACTGGTTTCCTACTCATCTTTCTATCTCCTTTGAATCCATTTTGTAAAACGATTGATTTCACTTGTTTTATCTTAGCATATTCATTCCCTGCCTTCAAGATTTTCATTCAAAACTTAAGGGAATACGCCTTCGATATTCCACAGGTTTAAGGATAGTAGAATCCCTTTCATCGTGGTATAATAACAAAAAACGTACCGATGATGCTGCGCAGGTGCCGGCAATCAGACAAACAAAATCCAAGAAAAGAGAATCGGAAATGAAACATAAGCATTTTTTATTCTATACTATCGTCATTATCTTCGCCTGCTCCGGCTGTTTACAGCAAAATGCTCCGGAGCCTTCCACTGTGAACGAAGCAACAGCAGTCACCGAAACAGATACGGTGCCTCCCGTCGTAACCTTAAAGCAACGCTATGTTCTGACCAGTGACCTTTCTAACTGCCCGCCGGAAAGTATTGTTTCAGAAATCGAGGACACCGATACCTGTACCCTTGCTTTTACCCGGTTTGAACGAACCGGAGATCTGTATACTTTAGAAACCACCTCTTTAGAGGATCTTACCAATGGCATTTCCCTCCCCTGTGACCAGGAACAACTGCAAACACTGGGGTCAGAAACGATTCCCACAGAGGCTGGTATTTATCGTATGGTTTTATCGGCAACAGATGCACATGGCAATTCCCGTCTGGAAGAAGTCTGTCTGATTCTGGATCCGGAACGGCTGCTGAAAGGAGATCCGGAAAACATCGGAAAGGAACTTCCCGGACCGGCTACTGTAAAAGCAATGCTTTCTGCCGCTGTCAAGCCTGCGGGAGCATGCCTGTATGTATGGGGCGGCGGCTGGAATGAGGAGGATACTGCCGCCGGTATCGAAGCCATGACGCTGGATGTCAGCCCCAGATGGTATGAATTCTTCTGTGAAAATGACAGCGGCTATCAATACGAACGGACACGGTATCAGATACACGATGGTCTTGATTGCAGCGGCTTTGTCGGTTATGTTACATATCAGATTTTTGGAGATGCCTATAGCGACACCGGATATGTCTATAAAGCCGGTCAGATTCCCTACACCTATCAGGAGCTGTTCGGAGGGGAATTTCATGAGAGCTGGGAGGTATCGGATTACCGCCCCTGTGACATCATGGGAAAAAACGGTCATGTATATCTGGTGATCGGAGAATGCGATGACGGAAGCGTTCTATTTGTCCATGCTTCACCGCCAGCTGTATCCCTATGCGGAACTCCAACTCCGGCAGGCAGCATGTCCAGTCAGGCAATCGCACTGGCAAAACAGTATATGTCAGCGTACAGAAGCGAATGCTACAACCGGTATGATACCTGTTACCGAGATGGCAGCTTTCTTACCGACTATTATCAATTTCGATGGGATTCCTCTGTTCTTACCGACCCGGACGGATACCGGGAAATGTCAGTAGAAGAAATTCTGGCAGATTTGTTTCAGGAATGACAATTCACAGGCTAACAACAAAAAACACTCCCTTTCTGACGTATTTTCTATCAAAAAGGAAGTGTTTTTTTACGGATTCTTCCGTGTTTATTTGTTATAGTTTACGATTTTGCCAAACTCCGGCTTAAGCGATGCACCGCCAACCAAACCGCCATCAATATCCGGTTTTGCAAGAAGCTCTGCTGCATTTCCCGCATTCATAGAACCGCCATACTGGATACGGATCGCATCTGCGGTAGCCGCATCATAGATTTCGCCGATCACCTGACGAATCGCTGCACAAACCTCTTCCGCCTGATCGGACGTCGCAGTTTTTCCAGTGCCGATTGCCCAGATAGGCTCATATGCGATGACCGCTTCCTTTGCCTGATCCGCAGTTACATCTAAAAATGCAATCTTGATCTGCTGACGGATCCAGTCGATAGTAATTCCCTGCTCTCTTTGTGTTAAGGATTCCCCACAGCAGATGATCGGGGTAATGCCATGCTCAAACGCCTTTAAGACCTTCTTATTAACCGTTTCATCTGTCTCGGCAAAATACTCTCTCCGTTCGGAATGTCCGATGATAACATATTGAACGCCTAAGTCCGTCAACATATTGGGAGCGATTTCTCCGGTATAAGCACCGCTCTCCTGAAAATACATATTTTCCGCACCAATCTTAATATTACTTCCCTTTACCGCCTCGATTGCCGCCGGTATATCGATTGCCGGTACGCAAAATACTACATCAACTTCATCATTTGCTACCAACGGTTTTAATTCATTGATTAACGCAACTGCCTCACTGGGCGTTTTATTCATTTTCCAGTTGCCAGCAATAATTTTTTTTCTTGCCATGATCTTCTCCTTCCTTTTGTGCTTTCGTCCAACTGTGTTCGTCCGCATATTTTATTGTTGGTTTGCTTCTCCTTGCACATTGGCCATCTGCTTTTTATAGGATTTGATTAAAACGATCCCAATGACCAGAAATCCCGCGCCAAATACCAACAGCAGGATCATACAAACTACCGCCACGCCGGAAAACACTCCGCCAAGTGTGCCAAAAGTAGCTTCCTTTAGTTCCGGAACCTGACATTCGGCCGGATCCGTATCATTGTAGTAAACCGTTATGGACGTTCCGACCGGATATTTGATGGCATGAACCATGGAAAAGTCTGCCTGATAAGTAACCCCATCTACTGTATATTCGATCGTGGTCGTATCATCTACCTCTATCACCTCACCCGTACAGGTAACTGTGGTCGGTTCATTTAAAAAGTCATCCTCTGCTGTGGAAATTAAGCGAAATCCTGTTCCCAGCACTCCAAAAACAAAACCATACAGCAAAGCTAAAAACAAAGAAAATCCACCAATAATAATTAAAATAATACCAATTACTTTTTTATACATAAGTGCCCTTTCACTATTTATCATTTGCAGCCGCAACACCCGGAAGTTCTTTTCCTTCTAAGAATTCCAAAGAAGCACCGCCACCGGTGGAAATATGGGTCATCTTATCCCCAAAGCCTAATTGATTAACTGCCGCAGCGGAATCACCACCGCCGATTATCGTTGTTGCATCTGTCTCTGCCAGTGCCTTTGCTACTGCTATCGTACCTGCCGCTAACGTAGGATTCTCAAATACCCCCATCGGCCCATTCCATACAACAGTCTTTGCAGACTTCACAGCATCGGCAAACAGCTCAGCCGTCTTTGTTCCAATGTCTAATCCTTCCATGTCGGACGGAATCGCATCTGCCGAAACAACGGATACTTCTACCGGTCCGTCAATCGGATTCGGGAAATCAGCCGCAATCGTGGTATCTACCGGAAGCAGAAGTTTCTTGCCAAGCTTGTTCGCTTTCTCGATCATTTCCTTGCAATAATCAATCTTGGAATCATCAACCAGAGATTTTCCAACCTCTTTTCCCTGTGCTTTTAAGAATGTATACGCCATACCGCCGCCGATGATCAACGTATCACACTTCTCCAACAGGTTAGAGATAACATTTAACTTATCCGCAACCTTTGCACCGCCAAGAATCGCTACAAACGGACGTACCGGATTTTCCACCGCATTTCCTAAGAAATCGATTTCCTTCTGCATTAAGTATCCTACTACTGCCGTGTCAACCAATGCGCTGACCCCGACATTTGAACAATGCGCCCGATGGGCAGTACCAAATGCATCATTTACAAATACATCGCAAAGGCTTGCCAGTTCCTTGCTGAACGCTTCTCCGTTCTTTGTTTCCTCTGCTCTATAACGGGTATTTTCCAGTAAAACAATCTCCCCATCCTGCATTGCTTCAACTGCCGCCTTGGCATTCGGCCCTACTACTTCCGGATCCGCAGCAAAGGTTACTTTCTGTCCTAACAGTTCTGATAACCGTACAGCTACAGGCGCCAAGGATAACTCCGGCTTCGGCTCTCCCTTCGGCTTTCCTAAATGGGAACAAAGAATAACCTTTCCTCCATCTGCCACTAACTTTTTGATGGTAGGCAATGCAGCTACCAGACGATTCTCATCGGTAATCTTACCTTCCTTTAAAGGTACGTTAAAATCACAGCGTACCAGCACACGTTTTCCTTTTACATTGATATCATCGACTGACTTTTTGTTTAGCATTCTTTTGCTCCTTTCACACATTTCTTTTCATTTTCCACCCAATACACTGATCTATGTGTTATCGGGTCTGTTTCAAAAGAATCCTTTTTGTTTCTCCTGAAACGAATAAAAGGGCCCGGTCCAAAAGACCGGACCCTAAAGGTCAAATACAGATTGGAATTAGAATTAGCCTAATTCTGCGAAGTACTTAATGGTACGAACCATCTGGCTGGTGTAAGAATTCTCATTATCATACCATGAAACAACCTGTACCTCGTATAAATCATCCGAAATCTGAGCTACCATAGTCTGTGTAGCATCAAATAAGGAACCGTATCTCATACCAATAATATCAGAAGATACGATCTGCTCTTCGTTGTAACCAAAGGATTCAGAAGCGGCTGCCTTCATTGCGGCATTGATACCGTCTTTTGTTAAGCCTGCCTTCTTAACCACTGCTGTCAGGATCGTAGTAGACCCGGTCGGAACCGGAACACGCTGTGCGGAACCGATCAATTTTCCGTTCAATTCCGGAATAACCAGACCGATTGCCTTAGCAGCACCGGTAGAGTTCGGAACGATGTTCACTGCTGCTGCACGGGCTCTTCTTAAGTCGCCCTTTCTATGCGGACCGTCCAATACCATCTGATCACCGGTATATGCATGGATGGTAGCCATGATACCAGACTGGATCGGTGCATAATCATTTAATGCCTTTGCCATAGGAGCCAAGCAGTTCGTGGTACAAGAAGCTGCAGAAATAATCTTGTCATCCGTTGTTAAAGTCTTCTCATTTACACTGTAAACAATGGTCTTTAAGTCATTACCAGCCGGAGCGGAAATAACAACCTTCTTAGCACCTGCGTCAATATGTGCCTGTGATTTTGCCTTTGATACATAGAAACCGGTACACTCTAATACAACATCAACGTCCAGCTCACCCCAAGGAAGCTCTGCTGCATTTGCCATTGCATAAATCTTTAAGGTCTTGCCGCACACGGTAATCGTACCAGCCTCATCATCCGCTGACACCTGATCTGCATACTGATACTTGCCCTGAGATGAATCATACTTTAATAAGTGTGCTAACATTGAAGGCTTTGTCAAGTCGTTGATCGCAACAACTTCGTATCCTTCTGCATCAAACATCTGTCTGAATGCAAGACGACCAATCCGTCCAAATCCATTAATCGCAACTTTTACTGCCATTTAAAATTCCTCCTGTATAGTGATATTAATTTTATAATACACCGTCTTACGGCGGCTATTAATCCTTGTCACCAACCATAGGTTGCTGACCTACGCACGCATCAGCGTGCTTCCTTATTTCCCTTGTCACCAACCGTAGGTTGCTGACCTGCGCACGCTTAAAACTCATTCATATTGTACTGTCTTTTTCCAAAAATTTCAAGCCTATTTTAAGAAAAAGTAAGAACTATCCGTCGACAGCATTAGCATATGTTTTTTTCCGCATTTTATGCTATACTGGTGCTATATCGTTGTTAGGAGGGATTTTCATGATAATCGCCGATTGCCACCTGCATTCTGAGTTTTCCAGTGATTCCCATGCCCGGATCGCCGATCTGCTTCATCAGGCGGTACAAAAAGGAATGCACTGCTTCTATCTGACCGACCATCATGATATAGACTTCCCGCCGGAAGCCGCCGGCGGACTGGACTTCCAACTGGATACTTCCCGTTATCTGGATTGTCTTTCCGACTTAAAGGAACAGTACCGGGGACAGATTGAGATCAGAACCGGAGTAGAGTTAGGTCTGATGAGCCATATTTCTGATCGATTAAAGGCATATACCACCCGATATTCGTTTGATTTTATTATCGGCTCTTCCCATCTGGTAGACGGCATGGATCCTTATTATCCTGAATATTATAAGGGACGAAGCCAGACAGAGGCATACCGGGCATATTTTGCTTCCATCTATGAAAATATCCAAGCGTTTCAAGACTATGACGTTTATGGACATTTAGATTATGTAGTTCGATATGGCCCTACCAAAAACAGCAACTGGAATTTTGCCGACTATGCTGATTTATTTGAACAGATACTCAAAACACTCATTGCACAGGGAAAAGGGATTGAACTCAATACAGCCGGATTATATAAGGGGCTTGGCTATCCCCACCCCCACAGAGATATTTTGAACCGCTACAAAGAGCTGGGCGGTGAAATCATTACCATTGGAAGCGACGCTCACAGTCCGGAATATCTGGGATATGGTTTCGGACTGGCGGAAGAACTTTTGCTTGACTGCGGTTTCCGTTATTATACCCTGTTCCATGATCGAAAACCGGAATTTCTCCCGTTAGGCTGATATTTATGGAAACTTTTATTCCACCGGCAAAAACAGGAACCGGCCTCCCGTACACCAGATCATAGATTCAAGTGTCGGAGACGGTTCCTTTGCCTCCGAAACCATTTCCTTTCATTGATTTAATTGGAAGGGTCCCTTTGTTCCCAATCCTATTTCAGTGTTCCGTCTTCATCAGGAGTCTTTTCCTGCTTTTGATAATCCTCATATTCCGGGGATTCTTTCCGCAGTTCTTCAATAACGATCTTCAATACGTCCACCGCATGATCCGCCTCCTCCAGAGTATTTTCTTCTCCCAATGTCAGCCGCAGGACACCGTTTTTATATTCCCCAGGCACACCCAGAGCTTCGATCACATGCGAGGGAGCCGTAGAGCTGGAATTGCAGGCTGACCCGCCGGAAGCCCAGATGTGTTCCATATCCAGCATAATCAAAAGCGATTCACTGTTAATAAAACGGAACGCAACATTTATATTATTCGGCAGCCGATACCATCGGTGTCCATTTAATCTGGTAAACGGGATTTCTTCTGTAATCCGCTGTATCATATAATCCCGTAAGAAGGTTTCCCGTTTTCTCCTTTCTTCCATCGTCTGCACCGCCAGCTCTAAGGCTTTTCCCATTCCGACGATTCCAGGTACATTTTCCGTACCTGCCCGTAATCCCCGTTCCTGACCGCCGCCTTCCAAAAGACTGCGCAAGGGGATTCCCTTTCTGGCATAAAGAAAGCCTACCCCTTTAGGGCCTCCGAATTTGTGAGCGCTGGCGCTTAGCAGATCAATCTGTTCCTTTCGTACATCGATTGGCACCTGACCGCAGGCCTGAACCGCATCCGTATGAAACGGGATCCCATATGTCCGTGCAAGCATACCAATCTCCGTTATCGGCTGCAGCGTCCCGATTTCATTGTTCGCATACATGATCGAAATAAGAGAAGTATTTCTGCGAATTGCTCTCTTCAGATCATTTATACGGATCCGCCCTCGTTTGTCAACCGGCAGATAAGTAACAGGGATACCGCTTTGTTCCAATCGCTTACAGGTGTGGAAAATAGCGTGATGCTCGATGGATGAAGTGATGATATGTCCCGGAATTCTCCCGTTTTTTCTTCCCAGAGCATTTAGTGCCCAATTATCCGATTCCGTTCCGCCGGAAGTAAAATAGATTTCCTCCGGCTCCGCACCGATTGCTCCGGCAATCCCTTCCCGTATTTCTTCAATTTTCTTTCGCACCTCCTGACTGCTCTGGTACACACTGGAGGGATTATAGTATTCCTCTGTCAAATAAGGACGCATAGCCTCCGCCACCTCCGGCTTGACCGGTGTGGTAGCTGCATGATCCAGATAGATTCCCGACATGGTTTTTTCAACTCCTAACCTTGTTTCTTGTCATGATTTTATGAAACCCCCATATAATGAAAATAAGAACCGTTTAAGGCTGTTCTATGACTTCTTCTGTTAAGAACTCCATTATCAAAGGCACCTTTATTCTTACCGTTGCTGGGATCCTATCCCGCTTTTTAGGGTTCTATAATAGGATATTCCTGACTAACCTGTTCGGTGCCAGAGAACTTGGCATCTACCAGATGATCTTCCCGGTTTATATGGTTATATTCAGCTTCTGCTGTCAGGGAATCCAGACTGCCCTGACCCGTCAGGTTGCCCGTCCGGATTTCCAATCCGAACATTCCCGAAGCTGTCTTCTTCGGTATGCCCTTACCTTGTCCGTAATCTTATCCCTTTTATGCAGCCTCCTTATGTTTTTTTTCGCAGACTGGGTCAGCTATCAGCTCCTGCATTCCATTGAATGTGCCGATTGCCTGCGGATCCTGTCTCTTGCCTTTCCCTTTGTATCGGTAAAGGGCTGTATCACCGGTTATTATATCGGACTGCAAAAATCCGGTGTCACTGCATGGAGCCAGCTAATCGAACAGGTTGCCAAGATCGGAGGCGTTTATCTTCTTGCAACCTTTGTCCTTACCGGTGAGCCCAAGGCATATTTCGGGGTATATGGAGTGGTGATTGGTGAAATGGTATCCTGTCTATGGATGGTATTTTCCTATCTTCATTCCCGTATCCGGGAACCCATTCCACCCTCCGGCTGCCAGCCCCGCTCTCTCTATGGAAGGGAGCTGCTTCGGGATTCCCTTCCTCTGACAGCGAACCGGCTTTCCTTAACTGCCTTGCAAAGTTTGGAAGCAATTCTGATCCCACATATGCTGAACCTGTATTTTCAAAACGGGGATGCCTCCCTTGCCCTCTACGGGACTTTGACGGGTATGGTGCTTCCCTGCATCATGTTCCCTACTACGATCACCATCTCCCTTTCCACCATGCTGCTCCCCGCCATTTCTGCGGAATACAGCAGTGAAAACCTGAGCAGTATTCGTCGAATGATCAAAAAAAGCATCTGGTTTTGCCTTTTGATCGGTTTTGCAAGCACTGCCTATCTTCTCCTGTTTGGAAAATGGACCGGTCAATTCCTGTTTGGAAGTGAAACAGCCGGTGAACTGTTGTTTCAATTTGCACTGCTTTGTCCCTTTATCTATCTGTCCTCCTGCCTTGCCAGTATCATTAACGGTATGGGGAAAGCCGCTTTGAATCTTCTGTTTTCCATTCTTGGAATCGGAATTCGTATTGGATTTATACTATGGCTGGTTCCTAATATCGGCTTAAAGGGGTATATGTGGGGCATGATGCTCAGCTATCTGATCCAAACCGGACTGTTAGCCTTCCATATCAGTCGCAGTGTTTCGCAGGATTCGTCGCCTTCAAAGGAATCAGTAACTGCTTAGTCTTATTATCAGAAAAAAACAGAGCATATGGCTTTAATGGGCCATATGCTCTGCTTTGCGATTGAACAGATCGCTTCATACATCTGTTTCATTCGTTTCCGTATCTTCCTGTATTTCTTCCTGCCGATTCTCTGTCTCCTTTTCCTCTTTCATCGCTTCCTCTATCGCCGGCTGGATATTATCTTCTTTGCTGCGCTGCATGGTCTGCGAACGCTTCCGTCTGTGAAGCACGATCATCACTCCACATACGATAATCAAAACCGGGATCCCTATGATGGCAATTCCACTGATAACCGTTACTTCCCTTGAAGAAAATACATTGCCTCCATCCGAAATCTCTTTGCCACGAATGGAAATCTTATCCGCATCGCCAACCAGATAATCCAGTCCGTTTATAAAGAAATCACCGTTATTGCCGGTCGTAATCTCATTCGCCTCGTCTGCAAGCACATTTGAGGACGCCAGTACAAAAATGCTCCCACCGTTTTCCTTCTTAGAAACTGCCGACAGATAAAACGGACCTACAATATCCTCGTCCTCCCGTGATACGGATTCTGAATAGACGTCAACCTTCGAAAAGGCATAATCCGAGGTTTCCAGAATACCCGTGACCGCATATCCGGACTTTTCCTTTAATAACAACCCCTTTGAGATTGGAATCAAGACCGCCATTCTCGCTTCATACATATCATGAGTGATTTCCGTATCCAGCACATTTGGCAGCAGATAGGTAGGAGTCGCCGAATCCGAGCTTCCGCCATAGATCATATTGATATTCTGTTCCATGACGATACCGTCCGCTACCGTAATCCCGTAATCCGCCATCAGATCTTCAAGATTTGATAATGCGGCGGCAGGTTCCATAATATAATAGATATTTCCTCCCTGATCCAGATACTTCCGCAGCTTATCGCAATCCTCTTTTGAAAAATCCGTTGTTGGGGCATGAATCAGAACAATATCCGCATCTTCCGGTATCTCATCTAAGTTTAAGAGCTGCAGATCCTCCAATGAAAAATTATCCCGGAGAATACCGGTCTGAATGGTGGCAGGCAGGGATAACTCATTATGTCCGGTGGTTTGATAGATAACCGAAGTCTCACCGTCATTTAAGGTGTTAATGGCGGCGGTTATCAATGGTTCAAACTCCAAAACCGCCGTATAAGTGCCATCTGTACGGGCTTCCGTTTTATAATACTCTTCTGCGTCCAGATAAATGCCTTCGTCCCCACAGACTACAATCAGGCTGTCCGGATTTACTTCCGTTGAAGTACTGACATATTCATAGGGAAAACTCGGATACAGGGTCAAATCCCGGTATGCGATCTGAATATGACTGCTTTCCTTTTCATACTGCTTTAATATCTGCTGATAACCAATGGGAAAGCCTTCTTGGGAATCCAGCACATAAATGGTTATATCCTGCTCTAACCCGTTTATGATACTTTTACTCTGGTCGGAAATGGTATAGATCTTTTCCTGAGACAGATCCCATGAAATCTGTAACCGTTCCAGTAATACATTCAACAACACTCCAAAAGCCAGCACAGCTACTACCAGTATGGCAGAACGGATTCCAATCTTTACTCTCGGATTCTTCGATTCTTCCTCGTTAGCAGTTCCCGCCTCCGATTCTTTCTCTTCCGCTGATTCCGCCTCTGGTTTTTCCGTTTCTATAGTTTCCATTTTCTCCGGATTGATGTATTCTTCCTGTAATACCCCGGTTTGACTTATAACTTCCTCGGATCGGATTTCCTTTTTCTTTTTACTGTCTTTCTTATCCTTTTTCATCGGAAACACCTCCTATCGCCATCTGCGTCGTTCCACTGCCTGCGTTGCCAGAAACAAACAAAGTCCTGCTACCGTTAGCAGATACACGATGGAAGAGAGATTTAACATTCCGTTTAGGAACTCTTCATATCGCTTTTCAATGGAAATCCAGTTCAAACAGGTCGTCAATCCATATGCAAACCAATCCGTTTTCCAGAAATAACACCCAACCGTGATTGCCGCTCCGACTAGAAGCGTTACCGCCGAAATCCAAAGTTTCCTAGTATCAAAGTAAAACAACAATGCGATCCCAATGATGATAATTCCAAAGAAAATGAAAGTTGGCACGGTTCCGTCGGGCAATAAAGATACCAGACTGCTGAAAAATAAAACCAGAATACCGGTAACAGCACTGATGATTCCGGCAACCACCGGTTCCTCCGTCAGACTGGAAATCATGGTTCCGATCGCCATCATACAGGCGGAATACAGGAACATACCTACATAACCGCTGACGGTATTTGCGATCGGAAGGGTTCCGTTACAGGCAATCACCACCGGAAAGACAGTAATGACTGCCAACCCTGCCATAAAGACAGTGAGACAAGCCAGATACTTCCCCAGCACGATTTCCCATACAGAAACCGGTGCCGTTAGCAGCAGCTGATCCGTCTTATGCTTCTTTTCTTCAGCGAACAGCCGCATCGTAAGGATCGGGATCACAATTCCATATAAAAATAGCATATAAAAGCTATTGCTCAACACATAACCGGCAAAATCACTATACCCGTACAAAATATTGGTAATTGAAAAGAAAATGCCTGTAATGCAGACAAACAAAGCCAGAAATACATACGCCTGCATGGAGGTAAAATACGCCTTTAGCTCCCGCTTATAAATCGCAATCATTTGGATTCCTCCTTTCCGGTCAGCTTTATAAAGACCTCTTCCAAGGATAATTGTTCCACATTCACGCTGTATACGATCATCTGCCGCTTTGCAAACTGCATAAATAATGCATCTCGAATATCCTCTTCCCGTGCAGATATGACCTGAAATTCATACACATCCGTTTCCACTTCACCGATCAAAGAAAACTCCTTAATAAAATCCGTTTCCCTAAGTATCTTATGAATCTCCTTTTTATCTCCCTTTACCACCAGCCGCAGCCGCTTATGATTGGAATTTTCCTCGGAAAGCTGCTTAGTTTCATCCTCTGCTTTTACTTTTCCATCATCTAAAATGATGATATGATCGCAAACAGATTCGATTTCCGATAAGATATGGGAGCTTAATATAACCGTATGCGTTCCACCCAGAGAACGGATCTGTTCCCGCATTTCAATAATCTGATTGGGATCCAGTCCGACCATCGGTTCATCCAAGATCAACAGGGGCGGTTTCCCTACCAAAGCCTGCGCCAATCCTACCCGTTGCTTAAATCCTTTTGATAACTGTTTTATCAGGACGTTTTCCCGTTCAGACAGATTCGTCTGACCCATAACCGTTTCCGCTTCCTGTCTTGCCTCCCGTTTTTTTAAGCCCTTTAATTCTCCGGCAAACTGAAGGTATTCCCGCACCGTCATGTTTTCATAAAGCGGCGGTTGTTCCGGAAGATAGCCAAGATAACGTTTTGCTTCCTTTGGTTTTTCCAAGCTGTTGATGCCATGAATCCAGACCTGCCCGGAAGTTGCCGATAAATATCCGGTTATGATATTCATTGTTGTGGACTTTCCCGCACCGTTTTGCCCAAGAAGTCCCACGATCTGTCCTTCCTCTACATGGAAGCTGATTCCCTTTAACGCCTCGTGGCTGCCATAATTTTTCACTAAGTTTTCCACCAGCAGCATACTGACTTCCTCCTACTCTCTAATCTGCTTCGAATTCTTATATGTTGTGCCATTACATCGTCCAGCATACATAAAAAATACGTCTAAACTGTGTTTAAAATAAATGGATTTGATTTTCCAATTCCGGATTTTCTTCCAGATTTCCTACCAGCGTTCCGCTTGCCAGCTCCGGCCGGCAGAATTCCTCCATATATGCGACCACATCATCCCGTGTTACCTGTTTTAATTCTTCGAGCATCTCTTCTATCGACAACAGACGTCCCATATACACCAGACATCTTGCATTATGATTCATACGATTATGGGTACTCTCCATAGATAAGAGAAGTTCGGAACGGATCTGGAAATAGCTCTGCTCCAGTTCCGCCTGTTCGGGTCCTTCCAAAGTAAGCTGTTTTATTGCCCCCATAATCTCACTGCACACCTGTTCTACATTTTCCACACTGGTTCCGCAATAAATCTGAAAAATACCGGTCTGATGATAACTGCTTCCATAGGAATACAGGCTATAGCACAAGCCCTGCTCCTCTCGAATCCGCTGAAACAAGCGGGAACAGGAGCTTCCTCCCAGGATATTATTCATCATGGACAAGGCATAGCTTTTGCTATCCGTATGGGAAACTCCGGGAAACCCGATACAGATATGCACCTGTTCCATTTCCTTATGAAAGCAGGCTCTTGCCGGCCGATATAGCGGCGCCTCCAACCGCTTTTGCGGCGTTCCTTCCGGCAGCCCGCCAAAGCACTGCTCCAGCAGCGTATAGATGGCTTCCGGCTCCACATTTCCGGCAACGGAAAGCACCATTCTCCGGGCAGTATAATGCTCTTTCCAAAATGCGATCAATTCTTCTCTTGAAATGCTTTTAACCTGTTTCTCACTGCCGGAAATGATAAATCCCAGCGGATGATTGCCCCAGACCAGCTTTTGCAGCTGCTCCTGTACCAAATCCTCCGGTGAATCCTCATACATATCAATCTCATCTAAGATCACGCCTTTTTCCTTTTGCAGATCGGCTTCGGCAAACAGGGAATGGGTCAGCATATCTCCCATCAGCTCTGCCATTACCGGTAACTGCTCATCTAGCACCCTGCCATAAAAGCAGGTCATTTCCTTTGCAGTATATGCATTCATGTCATCTCCAAGCAGTGCTGTTTCTCTGGCGATTTCCCTTGCGCTCCGGCTTTCCGTTCCCTTAAAGAGCATATGCTCCAGCATATGGGAAATCCCATTCTGCCGATCCGTCTCATATCCGGAGCCTGCTTCAACATAAATGCCCAATGCTGCTGAACGCACATTGGGCATAGTTTCAATGACCACTCGTATTCCATTGGACAAAACCTTATTCACTATCATCAACAATATCCTTTATCCGGCAAGCCCTATCCCCTTGCTCTGGGATGCGCCTGATCATAAACTTCTTTCAATCGAACTGCACTTTTCTTCTTATAGATCTGGGTGGTGGAAATATCGGAATGGCCCAGCATTTCCTGAACCGCTTTTAAATCCGCACCGTTATCCACCAGATGCGTGGCAAACGAATGGCGTATCATGTGAGGGGTAATATCCTTCTCAATCCCCGCCTTTGCCGCATAATGCTTGATAATCTTCCAGAATCCCTGCCTTGTCATGGAAGTTCCCTGACAGTTGGAAAACAGATAGTCCGAATCCTGACACAAGCGGTCTCTTGCCTCCTCCATATACCGGATCAACGCCTCTTTTGCCACAGACTCAAAGGGAATGATCCGTTCCCGCTCCCCATCCCGACAGCAGATATAGTTCATACGAAGATTAACATCACTGACCTTTAACGAAATCAACTCCGAGACCCGGATACCAGTGGCATACAAAAGCTCTAACATCGCCTTATCCCGCAGCTCTTTTACACTGCTTCCGTTTGGCTGTTCCAGTAAAAGATTTACCTCTTCTATCGTTAAGGTTTCCGGTATCTTCTTTTCTACCTTCGGCGGCTTCAGACGCTCGGACGGATCCTGAGAAATCCGGCCCTGCCGCAGCAGATACATAAAAAACGCACGAATCGACGCAATGCTTCTGGAAATAGTCGCAGTGGATAAGCCCTGCTTTTCCAAATACAGGACATATGTAGTCAGATTTGTTGCTGTAATTTCCTCAACAGAATTCTTTCCTTGTTCTTTCATGAAATTCTCAAGCTTTGTCAAATCCCGGATATAAGCAGAAACCGTATTTTCACTGGAGTGTTTCACACTGCTTAAATAGTCCTGAAAATGTTCTATTTCTTCCTTCATCCAACATTTCCTTTCAAAATACGTCGATACAGCTTTCATTATAATTAGAATTCCATGTAAAATCAAATAGTTTTTTTTACGTAAGATCCGATGAATTCTCAGAACTACCAAATCTTGTACTTCAATGTTTACCTTCCACCAGATGTGGCATAAATTATTTTTCCAGCCATTGGAGCAGCTCCGGCGATATATAGATTTCCAACAGGATTCCGATCACAGTAACTACCAGAGGCAATACGATACATTGCAGTACCACTGTTCCTTTCTTCCCCTCCCGGCTGCCATTTTCCTTTCCCAGAAGGAACAAAAAAACAGCCAGTACATAGAAAATCCCCTGTGGCAGAAAACAGGCGACCGCCAAAAGCAATCCCTGTATTCCCAGCCGCATGGTTTCCAAAGAAAGAAGCATTCCCCATATAAAACCACCAAAGAAGGTAAGCACAAAGGCAAGTAAAACAGAATTACAAAAAAAACCGACGGCAAGAAGTCCAAGAAACTGGAATCCTCTTTGCCGGAACAGATACCCGGCCAACGCCCTGCGTTCCTGTAAAACCCAACTGTAGACAGGATATTGGTCCAGAACAAAAATCTCCAGACTTTCCGGCTTCCAGTGCATCATACCGTTTGCAAATAATGTTCCCAGAATGATTCCGATAAATCCGCAAAAAATGAACCGGGATATTCGTACCTCCTTCATAGCTACCTCCGCCCTCTTTCCACTACCGGAAAAAATAAGCCGGAGCCATGTCCGACTTATACTATATATGCAGGAAGTCCCAAAATTATTCGATTCCCGTTTTCCGATTCAACTGCTGAATCTGATAATGCAAGATTGCGATAATCGTTTTCCCATCTACGATTTCCTTTCGTTGGACCATATCCAATGCCTCCTCCAACGGGAAATGATAGATTTCGATAAATTCCTCCGGATCCAGATGCCGCTCACAAGGGATCAGGCCTTCCGCAAGAAAAATATCCGTCTTTTGACTACAGGCACCGATTGACCCATATGCCTGTGCTACAAACTCCAGCCGCTCTGCACGATACCCGGCTTCTTCCTCCAGCTCCCGTCTCGCACAGATCTCACCGGTACTGTCCTCCGGCTCCTTTAGCCCTGCCGGTATCTCATATACTTCCCGATCCACAGAATTCCGATACTGACGTATCAATACCAGCTTTCCCTTCTCATCAATCGGCAGGACTGCCGCACCATCGCCCAGACGCACCAGATCATACACCACCTGTCTTCCATTGGGTAGTTCCAGATGATCTTCATACAGTTCAGCCAGCTTTCCCTGATAAACTAAATGTTCTCCTAACTTTTTATAGATTGCCATGATCCGCTATGCCTCCAGCGTATTTAAAAATTCCTCTAACCGATCCAGACCTTTCGCAATCTGTTCCATGGAAATAGCATAAGAAAGCCGGACATGATTATCAATTCCAAAATCTTCACAGGGAACCAATGCCACATTAAAGTCATTGACCATGATCTCCGCCATTTGAGCTGCGGAACCAACCGGCACACCTTTATATTTCATTTCCACCGCTTTGGTTACATCTAAGAACACATAAAATGCTCCTTTCGGCTCCACACAGGTTAGATATGGCATCTTTCCAATCCGTTCCACCATGTATTTACGACGTTCATTAAACTGCTCATTCATATATTGCACCCGATCCTGCGGACCGCTGATCGCCTCCAAAGCCGCCTTTTGTGCAATGGAATTCGGATTGGATGCGCTGTGGCTCTGAATGCTGCCCATCAGTTTTGCTATCTCCGGAGAAGACCCGGTATACCCGATCCGCCAGCCAGTCATGGAATAACTCTTAGAAACTCCGCTGACCGTAATGGTATGGGCATAAATTTCCGGATTCAGACTGGCAATACTGATATGCTCTGCACCATCATAGGTCAGATATTCATACATTTCATCCGAAACGACATAGATATTCTTTTTCACAACAAAATCTGCGATCGCCTCTAATTCAGATCTGCTATAGAGCATACCGGTAGGATTACATGGAGAATTCAACACCAATGCCTTTGTGTGCTCCGTCATAGCTTCCTCCAGCTCCTTAACAGTAACCTTATATCCGTTTTCCTGTTTGGTAGGAACAGCCACCGGGATACCGTCCTGAAGCTTTACCATCTCCGGATAACTCAACCAGTAGGGTGCCGGAATCAATACCTCGTCGCCCGGATTCAAGATAGCAGCAAACACGTTAATCAAAGAGTGCTTTCCTCCATTGCTGATTACGATCTGCTCCGGAGCATACTCCAAACCGTTAAAATCATGAAACTTACGACTGATTGCCTGCTTTAATTCTAATGTACCGGAGGCCGGCGTATACTTTGTAAAACCATCATGAATTGCTTGGATTGCCGCCTGATTGATATTATCCGGTGTGTTAAAATCCGGTTCTCCTGCGCCGAATCCTACCACGTCAATCCCCTGTGCCTTCAATTCCTTTGCCTTCGCTGTAATCGCCAATGTCGATGATGGCTTTACAGCCTGTGCTTTTTTCGATAGCGTTAATGCCATTCCCTCCACCGTCCTTCGTTATAATCTCAAATCATCACTTTTTCAACTTTTTTATAGTAATATAATCCCGCCCTTTTTGCAAGCCTTTTAAATTGAAAGAAACCGCCATGATGTCAAACTGACACCATGGCGGATAATTCAACTCTTCGTGCTTCGATGATTCCATGTTTTCACTTACTTTGCAATGTCGGTCGCACGGGATTCACGAATCAGACTTACTTTAATCTGTCCGGGATATTCCAGCTCGCTTTCAATCTGCTTTGCAATATCACGAGCCAAAACAACCATATCCGCATCTCCGACCTGCTCCGGAACTACCATGATACGAATCTCTCTACCTGCCTGAATAGCAAAAGACTTATCTACACCGCTAAAGCCATTGGCAATCGACTCTAGCTGCGTTAACCTTGTTGTATATGTTTCTAATGTTTCCCTTCTTGCACCCGGTCTTGCCGCCGAAATAGTATCCGCAGCCTGTACAATGCAGGCGATCAGGGATTCCGGCTCCACATCACCGTGATGGGACTCTACCGCATTGATCACAATCGGAGATTCCTTATACTTTCGGCATAAATCTACACCGATTGAAATGTGGGAACCTTCCATTTCATGATCCACTGATTTTCCAATATCATGAAGCAGACCAGCTCGTTTCGCCATACGAACATCTACGCCGATTTCACCTGCAAGCAGCCCACATAACTGAGCAACTTCAATCGAATGCTTTAACGCATTCTGGCCATAGCTGGTACGGAATTTCATCTTACCTAGTAATCGAACCAATTCCGGGTGAATGCCATGTACACCGACTTCCAAAGTCGCATTCTCGCCTTCTTCCCGCATCATGGTCTCAACTTCTTTCTGGGCCTTTTCAACCATTTCTTCAATTCTTGCCGGGTGAATCCGCCCATCGACAATCAGCTTCTCTAATGCAATCCTTGCTACTTCCCGCCTGATCGGATCAAAGCTTGACAAAATTACAGCTTCCGGCGTGTCATCAATAATCAAATCTACACCGGTCAAGGTTTCCAGAGTACGGATATTCCTTCCCTCTCGGCCAATGATCCTGCCTTTCATTTCGTCATTTGGCAGCTGTACTAAGGAGATGGTCGCTTCCGCTACATGGTCTGCCGCACACTTTTGTATGGCGTTTACCACATACTCCTTTGCTTTTTTGCCGGCCTCTTCCTTTGCCCGGCTCTCCATTTCCTTGATCATCACTGCGGTTTCATGTTTTACTTCATCTTCAACCGTTTGAATTAAATAATCTTTTGCTTGTTCAGAGGTCAATCCGGAGATTCTCTCCAGTTCCTGTAGTCGCCTTGCCTGAAGCTCTTCTACCTTTGCTTTCTGCTTATCCAGAGAAGCTTCCTTTGCAGCCAGTGCCGCTTCCTTCTTCTCCATCTGCTCAGCCTTACGATCCAGATTCTCTTCCTTTGAAAGAACTCGCTTTTCCAGCCGCTGTACTTCATTCCGTCGATCCTTTATTTCTTTGTCGAATTCGTTCTTGATACGAAGATTTTCTTCCTTTGCATCAAGCAAAGCTTCACGCTTTTTCGCCTCAGCGGTTTTC
The DNA here is from genome assembly GCA_947589055.1 of uncultured Lachnospiraceae bacterium. Taxonomy (GTDB): domain Bacteria; phylum Bacillota; class Clostridia; order Lachnospirales; family Lachnospiraceae; genus CAG-632. Next base: position 53,150 of record CANPZL010000002.1, read on the forward strand.
AGTGCTTCATCAATAATTTCTCGAGCTTTATCTTCAGCTTTTCCAGTCTTACTTTCAGCTACGTTTTTACGATATGCAATCGCAGCAAACCAAGTAAGAACCGCAACAACTAATACTATAACAGCACAAATTATATATTGAATCGGGTCCACAGGAGCACCTCCTTATTTAGTTTTCATTGTACGAATACAACATAACAATTTTATACTCATTTGTGCCTTATGTCAAGCATTTTAGAAAATCATTTTAACTTTTATACCCTATTCCAACGTCCGTTTTTTCCTTAATATTCTTGTTTAACAAGGGGTCAGGACTTCTTCCGGCTCCAACGCCTTCCGAATCTTAGAATAGGAATAGCCCTTTTGCATCAGATATGCAGCCGCCTTCCGACGAATGACCGGATCTGTCCGATCCTTATTCCGCATATATTTGTCCACTGCCTTTCTTAACAGCGTATCCTCGTCATACTGGCAGCGTTCCAGGTAATCCTCAAGATTCTCACTGGAAATTCCCTTCTGGTACAAACGGATTTTTAACTGCTTACGATTCAGACGTCTGCAATGGCTTTCAATATACTGTTCCAGAAACCGTTCATCATCTATATAGTGATACTCCTTTAAAAAGCAAAGTACTTTTTCCGTAGTCGTATCGGAATATCCCTTTTTCTCTAGTTTTTGCCGAAGCTGCCATTCCGTCTGATCACACCGGGTCAGGCTCCGCAATGCATATTCCTTTGCCTGTTTCCATTCTTCCTGCTTCACTGCCCGTTATCCTCGCTCTTCTTTTCGGAAGGGACACTAATCCCGCATTTTTCCCGCACCTGACGTTCTACCTCTTCTAAAATCTCCGGATTCTCTTTTAAGTAAGTCTTGGCATTTTCTCTACCCTGACCGATCTTTTCTCCCAGATAAGCAAACCATGCTCCTGATTTCTGAATGACCTCATGGGCAACTGCAAGATCCAATATATCTCCCTCTCTGGAGATTCCTTCGCCGAACATAATGTCGAATTCTGCCTCTTTAAATGGCGGCGCTACTTTATTCTTAACCACCTTGACACGGGTCCGGTTTCCAACCACTTCCGTTCCCTTTTTCAGCGTTTCAATCCGGCGTACATCCAGACGGATTGACGCATAGAATTTCAATGCCCGTCCTCCTGTCGTGGTCTCCGGATTTCCAAACATGATACCGATCTTTTCCCGAAGCTGATTGATAAAGATTACGATACAGTTGGATTTGCTGATCACTGCTGTCAGCTTCCGCAATGCTTGGGACATAAGCCGAGCCTGAAGTCCTACATGGGAATCGCCCATCTCCCCGTCGATTTCAGCCTTGGGAACCAAAGCGGCAACCGAGTCAACGATTATGATGTCCACTGCACCGGAACGAACCATCGTTTCGGCAATCTCCATCGCCTGCTCGCCATTATCCGGCTGGGATATGTATAAGTTATCAATATCGACGCCGATATTTTTTGCATAAACAGGATCCAATGCGTGTTCCGCATCAATAAAGCCTGCGATCCCGCCCTGCTTTTGCACCTGTGCAACTGCATGAAGGGCCACGGTTGTCTTACCACTGGACTCCGGACCGTAGATCTCTACGATTCTTCCCTTTGGCAGACCGCCCAGACCCAAAGCCAGATCCAGACTCAGGGAGCCGGTCGAAACCGTCTCAATGTTCATGCTTTCACTGGAGTCTCCCAGTTTCATGACAGAGCCTTTTCCATATTGACGTTCAATCTGTGCTAAAGCGGCATCTAACGCTTTTAATTTTTCTTCACTTGCCATAATATCCTCCTAAATAAAACGTATGTTCGATTTCTGTTTATAATCGTAATATATTTCCCGGTTTCTGTCAACTGATTTTTCAGACAGAATCATTCTCCACCCTCCTTCTTGCTGAGGATAGCATCATACCTTGCCAAATGATGGCAAAACCGGATTTTTTTTATTATAACAGATAAAGTTAAATATGTAAATATTTTTTTGTTCTTTTAAGACCCGACCGCAGATCGATCGGATAATATTTATTTACAATCGACCGGGATTTCGTTAAAATGAACTGTATCAACGAAAGCTTATCTGACGTACCTGTGTAACTATAGAACCGAAAGGAGCCAACGGCTATGAATATCACAGCAGTGATCGCAGAATACGATCCTTTTCATAACGGACACGCATATCAGCTACGAGAAGCCAGACGTCTGACTGGTGCGGACTATATCCTCGTCGTCATGAACGGAGATTTTATGCAGCGTGGCCTCCCTGCCTGCTGGAATAAATACTCCCGTGCCTGTATGGCACTCCAAAACGGGGCGGATGCCGTCTTGGAGCTTCCGGTTCTATACGGAACCGCCAGTGCGGAATTCTTTGCCTATGGCGGCGTCCGGCTTCTTCATCAGTTAGGCTGTATTGACCAGCTGTGTTTTGGCTGTGAAACGGATGATCTTGTACTTTTACAAAGGATTGCAGACCTTCTTCTGTCAGAACCGGATGTATATCAAAGCACTCTGCATCAATGTCTGTCACAGGGAATGTCCTTTCCAAAGGCCAGAATGCAAGGTATCCTCGCAGTGTTCAAAAATGAGGATTTACTGACGGGACATATGGATCTTTCGAAACTAAATGTATTATTAAACAGTCCCAATACCATTCTTGGAATCGAATACCTAAAGGCCCTCCGGACTTTGGATAGTCCAATCCGCCCGGTTCCCTGCCGACGAATGGACGAGGGGTATCATGCAGAAACACTTTCAACCCCCTATGCCCCTGCTACTGCAATCCGCAAGGAATATATTCAAAACGGATGCACGCCTGCATTAAAGCAAACGATCCCCCCTTCGGTTTATGACTACTTAAAGCAAGCCTGTCAAACCTCCGCTCCGATTACCATGGAGGACTTCTATCCTTATCTGCAATATGCCCTTTGGAAGCCTTCCCAGTCCCTGACGGATTATCTGGATATTCATGATGCGTTGGCAAACCGCATTACCGAGTGCTTTCGGCCGGAAGCCTCCTATTCTGAACTGATGCATGAAATTTCCTGCAAACAGCTTACCAATACACGCATCCAACGTGCGTTTCTTCACATATTACTGGACATCAAAAAAGAAGAGGCTATGCGCCAGCTTTCCTCCGGCAGTATGCACTATGCCCGGCTGTTAGCAGTACGCCGGAATGCGTTTCCCCTCTTAAAGAAACTGAAACATTCCAGTGAAATCCCCATCATCAACCGCTTGGCAAGTGGGAAACGAAGGCTGGAGACTGCGGGGAACCATATGGGTGTTTCCCTTTTAAATCTGGACATTTCCTCCGCTTTCCTGTATGAGCTGGTAAAAAGTCAAAAATATGGAATCCCTGCGGTCAATGAATATACGAAAGGTATTCTCTTTGATGATTCCTGTCATGAATGATACCCGCCTGTCATATATTATTTCAAACACACCTATAGGGATGCTCATGGATTTTTCCCGGACTCATAAAAAAATCAATCGGGAAGCCCTGCTTCCGATTCTAGTCATCTTCCTTCTGGTTTCGCTCCTGCTCTCCATGCTGTTTCATGTTACCATCGTTATAGAAGGCGCTCATACCGGTTTGGAACTATGGTACGAATCCGTGCTTCCTTCCATTCTTCCTTTCATGATCATCACCAGCCTGCTGCTTCAACAGGTGAAAGGAAACGGAATCTGCTATCTCGGACTTTTTTGCGGACTTCCCGTAGGCGCCAATCTGGTCAATCAACAGATAAATACCGGCCGGCTTTCCCTTTCCTCCGGGAATGCCCTGCTTTGTATCTGCAACATCACCAGTCCTATGTTTATCAGCGGTTATATTTTAAACCAAACACTCCATCATCAGGTTGCCGGCTGGAAATTCTTTCTGGTAATCTATATCCCATTACTGCTTTATGGAAGCCTTCATATCTGTAAATGCCGCTTGTTCTCGAACCGGCCCAAAACCAAGCATATGAAAGGCAAAGGGACAACACCTTTTTCTTCCGATCCTCTTACCGATCAAAAAGCATCTGCCAGCCAAAGGTCTTTCACCCAGATGCCTTCGGAACCGAAAACCTTTGAGGACATTATCCGGCATTCCCTACAGGTTATACTGATGGTCGGGGTATATATCATGCTGTTTTGTATTCTCATTCACTTCTTGTTAAATTGGCTGCCTTCCGGAATGCTCCTTCCCAAGCTGGTTACCTGTTCCTTAGAAATTACGAACGGAATCCATCTTCTCATGCAGCTTCCCATATCATTCCAGCAAAAAACAGCCCTCATTGCCGGTCTGACCTCCTTTGGCGGAATCTGTAGCCTGCTACAGACCAAAAGCGTCCTGACCGAACAGGGACTGTCTATGCTCCATTATATCCTTATCAAGCTGGGAATGGGAGGTATCAGCTATCTCCTAGCCTTGCTTTGGTTATAGTCTGCTATTCTCCAAATAAATCGTCTTCTTCCTCCTCATATTCAAAGGCTTCCTCTTCCGGCTCTTCTTCAGCCGGCGCATACTCCGGCTGAGACTGCTGCGTATATTCCGGCTCCTCCGGTGTAAAAGCGCTGTCGACATATTGCGGCTCCGGGGTGACTTCCGGCTGCTGTGCCTGAAGCATAGCCAAATGCTGTTCTTCGATTTCCTTCCGGTTTGCATCAATGACCACCGCATTATTCTGAAGAGATTCGATCAGATTCTCATAGTTCGTCCGTTCTACTTCCATTGTAGCCTGTATGTATTTCTGAATATCATCCAGCATACCGGTCGTATAATCCATCATACTAAGCCGAATCTCCGCCGCCTCCGCATTTGCCTGTTCAATAATGGAATTCCGATCCATATTCGCCTGTTTCAAAATCTCTTCCGCCTGTATATTGGCAAGCGCTACGATCTCACTTTCATCTACCAGACGTCTTGCTTCGTTCGACGCCTCGGTAATGATGGATTCCGCTCTGGTTCTGGCATCCGTCATGATACCTTCTTTATTCCGCATGATCTTTTTGCTTCGTTCCAGTTCACTTGGCATCTTCAGGCGTAGTTCATTCAACATTGCCTCCAGCTCACTTTTTGGCACACTGATCCGATCCGATGAAAAAGCCACATACTTACAGCTGTCAATAAACATCTCTATTTCATTAATCATATCCTCTACGCCTTTTTTGCCCATTTTAGATCCTCCTGATTTTTACTTACTATCCCTGTTTCCAGATGATTTCTAATCCTGTTCTTTTCTTTGTTTTGCAAGGAGCATCGGAACAACATTTTCCGGTACAAAGGGGGTAACATCCACTCCATAACGGGCATATTCCTTCACGATACTAGAGCTTAAATATGAATATTCGATACTTGTCGTCAGAAAAACCGTATCTACCTCTTTTGCCACAATCCGATTACTCTGAGCAATCTGCAGCTCATATTCAAAATCCGTTACCGCCCGCAATCCTCTGACAATCACATTTGTATGCATCTGCCTTGCAAAATCAATCAACAAACCGGAAAATGCGGTTACCCTGCAATTCGGAATTGCCTTTGTCGATTCCTCTAACATATTAACACGTTCTTCCACAGAAAACAATGGAGATTTCGCACTGTTTATCAATACGCCTATAATTATCTCGTCAAAGATTTCTGAGGAACGCCTGATAATATCCATATGTCCCAACGTTACCGGATCAAAGCTGCCGGCATAGATTGCACGTCTCATGCTAGTTCCTCCTGCCTCATTCTTCTTTTCTCATTCGGTTCCTTTCCACATAACCGCAGAAAGGTATGTTTATTCGTCTTATATTCCTTTACCCGATAGATTTCAAAGGGAAGCGCCTCCAGATATGCAAACCGGGTATCCAGATCCGATTCCACCACGATCCGGGTTCTCTCTCCAACCAGAGGTGAATGGCTCAAAGCATACAATACCTCCTGCTCCAAGCCCTGCCTATAAGGGGGATCCATAAAGATCCAGTCAAACGCTTCGTGGTCTTTTGCCAAAGAACGGACAGCACTGACGGCATCCATAATCAGAATATGCCCCTTTGCTTCCAGACGGGTGTGGATAAGATTTTCCCGTATCACTGCTCCTGCCTTTCTGGAAGAATCGACAAAATACGCCTGCTTTGCCCCTCGGCTCAGTGCCTCGATTCCAATGCCGCCACTGCCGCTGAATAGATCCAGAAACTCGCAGTCTGCAAGCTCCGGTGCCAGAATGTTGAACAGGGTTTCCTTGATCCGGTCTGTAGTCGGCCGTGTTGTCTGTCCCGGAACTGTTTTTAATTGTAAACGCCCAGCGGTGCCTGCGATCACTCTCATGCTAATTTCCCTGTATCTGATTCCGAATCCATTTTCCGGTTTCTGACAGTTCATCTTCCGTCCAGCCGGAGGTCTTGGAACAGCCGGACTGGATCAATGCCGAAGTTTCCGCCTTATTAGAAAGACTCCATGAACAATAGCTTAATTGATTACTGTCAATCAAATCAAACCATTTTTCCGCTTGATTTAAATCGTTTGCTCCGTTACCGGAAGCATCACACAGACTGAATTCCGAAACAAAGACCGGCAGGCCATGATCCAATGCATACGTCACCTTGTTCCGTATATTATCCGTATGGGTAGCCGCATAGAAATGCACCGCATACATGATGTTACTCTGTCCGGTAATCGGATCGTCCGCTACAATGTCCACATCCTGCGACCAGGTAGGCGTTCCTACGATGATGATCGCATCCTTATCATTTTTCCGAATGATGGGGATAATATCCTCCGCATAAGGCTTAACATTTCCTGCCCAGGTAGCGCCGCCATTCGGCTCGTTACAGATTTCATATAAAACATTATCATAATCCGCATACTTTGCAGACATTTCGGCAAAGAATTTCTCTGCTTCTCCCTGATTGATCAACGGATCCGTGTCATGCAGGATATGCCAGTCAATGATTACATACATACCCAGCTCCGTCGCATAGTTTACACCGTTATCGATCAGGGTCTTTAACTGCTCCTGGTCTCCCCCGCTGCAATATCCGCCGGATTCATCCGTGTACATGGCAAGCCGGATGACATTTCCGCCCCAATCGTCCCGAATGGTCTGGAACGCATCTTTGTTTACATATTCCGGGAACCATGCAAGTCCGTGGGTACTGACCCCCTTTAACTGATAAGCTTCTCCATGTTCATCTACAAGCTGGGTTCCTTCTACCTGTAAAGCGCCATGATTTTCCAGCGGAGTACCGGATTCCGGTTCCGGACGTTCCTCCGGCTTAATTTCTTCCGTGGTCGTTTCTTCCGTACTTGCTGCTAACGCAGTTCCATCCTGTTTCTTTCCGTCTACATAATAAGCGGCGATTTCCGGTGTGATCTTAGACGGGGTATTCATATTAAAGCCGACTTCGATCTGTCCGCCCTTACTTACTGCTGCTCCCCAGTCGGTTGCAGTGACCGTAAGCACACTGCCTTCTATATCTGTTTCACAGCCCCATGTATCCGTTACGCTGCTGCCTTCCGGTACTTCAAGCTCTGCCTTCCATTCCTTTACATCCGCATCGCTTTTGTTGATAAAGGTAATGTTATAGGTTCCACCATAGGCGCCGTCGCTTCCCCATGAGCTTCCCAAAACAACCCGTATCTCATAAGCCGCCGAGACTTCTTCCGCAGACTCCGTTTCCGACTTGTTTTCCTGTGTTGACGTATCTGCAGAATCTGCAACAGTCTCTGATGACGGATTCGTACCGGAGTTACCCTTTCCGATGTTAATACCGATTACCAGAGCCGCCACTACCGCCAGCAGGGCAAGTGCACTGATAATCAACTGTTTTTTATGTTCCTTCAGCCACATAGTATCCTCTCCTTTACGTTTCCTTTCCTTCTCAATATTCCCCGCATAGATTACTCCTAGTAGTATAGCATTCTTTTATTCAAAACACCAGTATCACTTATGCATTTCCTTTTTTCATTGAGACTGCCTACAGGTTCCATGCCATATCCAGTTTTTCTTCCAGCTTGGGATGCCGAATATGTTCAAAATCATAATGCGTTTCACTAAGATACCGGATTGCTTCCTGTGCCTGTTTCAATAGCTCCGAATGCTCATAAATATCTGCTAAACGAAACAATACCTCACCGCTTTGACGCACTCCAAAGAAATCGCCGGCTCCCCGAAGCCGCAAGTCCTCATTGGCAATATAAAATCCATCATTGGAATGATTAACAACCTCTAATCGTTCCTTTGCCTCCTCCTGTTTTGAAGTATTGATCATAATACAATAAGACTGTGCATTTCCCCGTCCTACCCTGCCCCGAAGCTGATGCAGCTGGGCAAGTCCAAAACGCTCCGCATTTTCTATCATCATAACCGTAGCATTGGGATTGTCGATTCCGACCTCGATCACGGTAGTGGAAACCAATACCTGAATTTGATTTTGATAAAACGCCTCCATGATCTGATTTTTTTCCTTTGCAGACATTTTCCCGTGAAGATAAGCAACTTCAATCGACGGGCTGAGGCAGATACGCAGCTGGTTCGCATAATCCATTACATTTTCCATTTCCGTCTCTTCCCTGCCCTCCACCATAGGACAGATCACATATGCCTGATGTCCGGTCATTATCTCCTTTTCAATAAAGCGATAAGCGGTTCCTCTGGAGTCTGCTCCTACTACACAATTCTTGATCGGCAGACGGGAAGCAGGCATCTCATCCATAATTGAAATATCCAAATCCCCATACAGGATAATCGCAAGTGTTCTGGGAATCGGGGTTGCGCTCATAACCAGGATATGGGGTGCCTTTCCCTTTTCGGATAGCTGCTCCCTCTGCCGCACTCCGAACCGGTGCTGTTCATCTGTCACCACCAAAGCCAGATTCCCGAACTGAACCTTATCCTGAATGATGGCGTGGGTTCCGATCACAAGATCAATTTCATGATCCTTCAGCTCCTGATAAATCTTCCGTTTCTCCTTTAAGGGCGTGGAACCGGTCAATAAGGCAAGTCGTATCGGAAATGGCTTTAAAAGCTGCAAAACCGTCTCGTAATGCTGCTTTGCCAATACCTCTGTAGGTGCCATAAATGCCCCCTGAAATCCGGCTTCTATCACCATAAGCAATGCCAGCACAGCTACAATGGTTTTTCCGGACCCTACATCCCCCTGTACCAGACGATTCATCACAGAATTCCCCCGCAAATCCTCTTGAATCTCTTGAAACGTCCGTTTCTGGGCTTTCGTCAGATCGTAAGGCAGGCTGGCAATCAGCCGGTCACAATATGTGCCTTTGGGTATAACATACCGATTTTCCAACCGGGCTTGTTGCAGCTCCAGTCGGTGCATGGCCAGTAAAAAGACAAAAAATTCATCAAAGATCAATCGCTTTCTTGCAAGCTCCAACTGCCCATAATCAACCGGAAAATGAATCTGACGGACAGCTTCCCGGTATTCCATCAGGGAAAACCGCTTTACAAGCTCCTCCGGCAGATATTCTTCCAGATTCCGTATCACGCCTCCCGCCGCTTTCATGTCCTTTTGTATCCGTTTGTTTGTCAAACCTTCTGTCAACGGATATACCGGCTGCAGTTCCTTTCGTTTTTCCAGATACTGCGCCTCGGTATAGTATTCCGGATGTTCCATTACCTTCTGATAATTTTGAACGGTAACCGTTCCTACAAAAATATAGGTCTGACCGATGTGAAATACCTTTTTGATATAGGGTGAATTAAACCAAAGCATCTTCACCGAGCCGGTAAAGTCCTTTGCCATAAACGTTGAAACATTTAATGTCCGCAGTTTCTTAATTTCCACATAAGAATTCACCGTTGCCCGGATCGCTACCCGTTCGCCTACCGGAAGCCTGTCGATGTCCACCGGTTCTCCATATGCCAGATAATATCTGGGATAATGCTCCAACAACTGCTCAATCGTATTTATCTTTAGCCTTCGATAAGCGGCAGCGGTCTTATCACCGATACCTTTTATTTCCTGAATTGAATCTGTCAGTTCCATAAGGCTCCTCTCTCCTGTCATTCTACCTCTGGCATCTCACTGTCACTGGTGTTCGTATAAAACTCCGTTGGCTGCATATCCGCATTTCCCTGAATGTATATTCTTCCATCATCGTATATTCGTATTTCACATTTGGCTTCATCGAAGGGCGGCCAATAGGCATACCATCTTCTTCCGTTTTCTATGGGCGTTTCTTCTATTTCTCCCAATTCAATTACATTCTTAAACACCTCTGTATAACTGTCACCCAACAATTCTGAAATCGTCGCTAATTCTTCGTCTGTAAAGATTTCTCCCACATCCGTACAATTTGTGTATTCCGGCTCCCCCTGTATATAAGTGCCTTCTGCGGTTCCCCATCCGCCTCCGCCAAATATCCAGCGAATCCCTTCCTCGTGTTCGATCTCTATCCTGTCATCAAAAAAGTGAAAGTATACTCCCACATCCTCTACCGAATCCGAAACCATGCTTACCAGCTCGTCATCATAGAGTACCGCAAGATCTTTGTCAATAAACTCGGCCGTTCCTTCCAATACTCCGCCATAAATACTATATAATACATCTACTTCTACATGAAAAGAATCCTCCTTCCAGTCGGTGATCCTTATTCTCGCCCATTCATAAGAGGGACAGCCGGTCCGATACCATTCCCAAACATCGGCCTCCTCCTGATAGTCGATCGCTAGACAGGGAGGCAAAATCAGGTTCCTGTCTTCAGACATCTCTGTATTTATCTTACTACTCTGACAGCCAACACAAAAAGCCAACAATACGCCTAACAACAGGCCAATGCATCGTTTCAAATATCCACCAATCCTTTCAAAAACTTTATATAAAGCCGCCGGAAGCAAGCACAGGCGTCACCGGACGCTCTTTACGATAAAAAAAGCTGCTACGATTGTAACAGCTTTTCATCGTCTTATTTGAATTTACGCTTTCTTGCAGCCTCAGACTTCTTCTTCCGTCTAACGCTCGGTTTTTCGTAATGCTCTCTCTTACGAATCTCCTGTTGAATACCAGCCTTAGCACAGTTTCTTTTGAATCTGCGTAAAGCACTATCTAATGTTTCGTTTTCTTTTACGATTACGTTCGACATGACCTCACACCTTACCTCCCTCCAGTTGTATATTGTGCAATACATAACTGTTTGGGTATTTTTAGCACTAAATAAGTTTATAACAGAACGCTATATTTTGTCAACACCTATTTATGAATTCCCTGTAAAGAAGAGAATCCGATACCGGATACAAAAAAACTTTTCAGCAAATACCGTAAAAAGTTATCAGAAAATACAATTACCCGACTGGGATCCCAGCCGGGCAACTGCTCTCTTATCACCACATGATATTAGAAAAATAATAAGAACTTATACTTTACTAATTTTCAACTTACTTTTGCTATTAAGCAAAATACTTTTTGCCGCAAAGAGCTGCACCAGCAAGGCTGATTACAAGAACAGCACCTGCTAAAGGCAGAGATGCACCCGTCTTAGGAGACTGTGCTGCACCTTCTGTTTCAAGCTTAACAATTGCGAACGGTGAAAGACTGCTTGTCGTAAATGTTACAGCGCCTGCTGCTACACTGGTCGGCTTAATTACTTCCCATTCACTGCCAGTATAATGCAAAACTACACAAGCATCATCAGCTGCAATCTGCGCATTTTGCAATGTTACTTCATACTTTCCATCCTTCAGAACCGCAGAAGTATCCTTTACATCTACAACGGAAAGAATCGTTGCAGTAACCTTCTTAGAAGAATCAGTTGCTGCTGTTGAAAGCGTGTTATTTCCAAGAAGCGTTCCGATTGCACTAATATCCTTCAATACTTCATTCTGCACTGCTACTTTGGCTGCATCAACCGTTGTCTGTGATACAGCTTCTACGGAATATCCTTCCGATACGGTTGTAGCCGTTGCATATTCCTCCGGTGCCTTTGTATCTGCTACGCTAGTAGCAGCTTTCTGAGATGCAACCGGTGCTTCAGCAGTTTCTACGGTAGGGCTTTCCGCAAATACCGCGAAAGTACCCATGGAAAGAACCATAGCTGCAGTTAAAACTGCTATCATCTTCTTTTTCATGTTTCATTAATCTCCTTTCCATATATTCATGTGGCTATATCAAACCGGAAAATTCTTTCCGGAAGATACCTGTGGTATATGACGCTTATGATTCCCCGGCAGGTTCATAGAACAACTCTATGATCAACTGCTGCAACGCTGCGTCATCAACGTAATACTCCTCAAATTTATTGCCCTGCACGGATTCCCCTTGCAGAGAATACAAATTATCAATATCAAAATCGTAATCTATATATTCCGTAGCCATGTAAGTAAACGTACTAAGATCAATATCTGTGGTCATATATTTCTGTAAGGTATTATACAACTTCACAGCGACCCGCACATCCGCCTTGCACTGATTTTTCGCCTCAGCCGCAAACGTAGTCAAATACTGCTTCTGGCGCTGCAGACGAAGTGAATTGGAATCAAACACATTCTCATTCCGTAACCGTACATACCAATAAGCCTGCTCACCATGGAGCGTAACCGTCTCGCCCTGATGCAGATCCATATTATACTCCGGATAGATCACATCATCCAATACCTCTACTGTAACACCTCCTACCGCATCCGTCAATTCCGGAATTGCATCCATGCTGATCGCAACATATGCATTGATAGGGATATTATGGAACATCCGGGAAACCGCTTTCACCTGTCTGAGACAGCTTTCCTCTTTTCCGTCACCATAACCATGCTGCAAGGCTATCTGCTGGGTGAAAATCCCCTGATAATTTCCTGCTTCATCAAAAACATCTACCTCAGCCATAGAATTTCGGTTAATTGCCACCACGCTGACATTCTTTTTATGAGGATCGATCACCACCAAAAATAATGCATCTGCCTGCCCGCCGGCATATTCGCCGGATTCATCCGCCGTCCAGCTCTGACCGCCTACTTCGGTAACCGTCTCCTTATCAATACCCATCACGAGAATCGTAACCAAGTCCTCGTTTGGTGCATATATCTGCCCTTTATACAGGATTTCATTGTTATCCAGCCTTTCTTTTGCTTCCTCACCCACAGTGATTCCTGTATTATCCAAAAGATCATCGGACAGCTTGGATTTTCCTACCGTTCGGAGTACGAACACAAATCCAACCATCAATAAAACAATGGCTAAAACAACAAGTAAAATCCGTATACCAATACTCATCTTCTTTTTCTCTGTATATTGTTTATCTTCCATTATGATTTGTTTCCTTCTCTGGGATTCAACAACACACCTGTAACTAAAAATCGCATACTTTCGTCATAATTGCCGCCTGTTGTACAGGTAGACAACGTCAGGATCTGGTCCTTTGTCGTCACTTCAATATCTTTTCTTACATTTGCGATAGGATCCGTTGTCGTATATATCTTATTCAGGTAATCTTCATAAATATATTCATTGGTATAATCAAAATTCGCCAACAAGTGAATGGATGAATATTCATATGCTGCAAAAATCTGATATACATAGGTATAATCCTCGGTATAGATAAAAATGTAATGATCCTTAGCAAACAGCTCCTCGTCTTCAAAGTTATGAAGTGTGGAAAACATAGTCATATCTTTCAGATTGTGTCCGTAAATCACTGTATGTATATCTGAAAAATCCTTTGCCGTATATGCTCTCTCTGTATAAATACAACCGGGATACCCTTTTGTTCCATCCATGTTGTAATTCAGGTAATAAGAATCATCGGTGGGATGCTGTACCACCGGATAATCCACATTCGTATCCGGCACATAAATCCATGCATAAATATCCTCGCATTCCTCGTGAAGTGCGTCCCAATCCAGATTTTTGGGAGGTATTTCAATACCACGGGCGGCCAGCACATCAACCTCCGGCTCATTGTGTATCTCCACTACAGCAGCAATATCCAAAGCATTCCCCGGTGCATTCACTGAATCTTGCAATTCTTCAAAGGCATGATTAGCATTTTCCTGTCTTCTGCCCCGTAGAAACAACAGAACAGCTGCTATGACCGCCAGAATTAAAAATAGAATCATTCCAATCAAGGCTGCCTTTGAATGGTTTCGCTTCTTTTCCACTTGTATTACCTCCTTAAAAAATCCCATTCGGATTCTTTAAGCATCTTATCCTGTTCCAGCACAAAAACATTCGCCTTCCCATCCTAATGCTTATAGTATATATTCTTATGAAGCAAATGTCAATCGTTTGTATTTTTTGTTTCATCATATATAATATGATTCTCAACTTACATTTTATTACTTTAACAAAAAAATGAGAAAAATACAATACTAATATTTTTATTATTATTAAAATATCAATACCAATAAATGGAAAGCAATAAATACAAACCCTTCCCGCTTATTCCGTCCCGATCTGAAACTGATATTCATTATCCACGATCTCATACGGACAATCCGTAACCGCAGTTAAGGTCTGAATCGTTTTTTCATAAGAATCCGCTATTCTGTCCCAGTCCTTCTCGCTTAGAAAGCTGTACGCCTCCCGGTTTTCATATGCCTCGATCACAGGAACAACTCCGATCACATCATCCGTCCAGTATACATAGGTAGGCGCAAACCGCCAACCAACCAGTCTGGTCTCACCGCCCTGCTTTTCAAAATCCATATCCATCACCAGACCGATGTCTTTCATGATTCCGTTTTCATACCGCTGACTGGAAATAAAATTCCCCATGGAATAAATCACATATCCGGTTCTTTTCGTTCCGTCCGGATTGGTGATCTCTCGGATTTCCATAGGTTCCACCACATGCGGATGACTGCCCACGATTATATCCGCACCGGCATCAAAAAGCATATCCACACAAAGCTCCTGCCAAGAATCCTGCATTTCCCGGTACTCCGTACCAAAATGTATGATCGGCATTACTACATCTACACCTGCCGCATCTAACGTGCGTACCTGTTCGCACATAGCATTTAAGCGGGAAGTTTCATAGGTCTCCAATGTGTTGATGCAATAGGGTGCCGAATCCGGAACCGGTATTCCGTTCGTACCATATGTATAACAGACAAAGCCAAAGGTAATCCCATTTACCTCAACGATACATGGAGCCTGCTGCTCCTCCGGGGTTCTGGCAGTCCCAAGATGCTTCATTTCAATGGAATCCAGATAGTCCAGTGTCGAATACAGTCCCTGCAATCCGGAATCCAGCGAATGATTGTTTGCAGTTGCCAGCATATCCACTCCCGCATCCTTTAGATTGTTTCCCAATACCTCCGGTGCGTTAAAGCATGGATAACAGGCATAACCCAGAATATCACTGCTTGATCCCTGATACCTGCCTGCAAAGGTTGTTTCCAGATTGCCAAATGTGAAATCCGCCTCACGCAGATAGGGAGCAATATAAGTGAAGCTTTCTGCATAATCAAAGGTATCCGTAGCCTCATCATAGCCCCTGGTGATCTGCCACTGATGCATCATCACATCACCGATTGCCGTCATCGTTACCCGTTTCGTGGAAAAGGAATCTTCTACGGAGGCCGGAAGCGGTTCCATATCAACAGGCGCCGAATATGCCACACAAAAATCCTCTGCCTCCCGTTTTGACCAAAGCATACAAATCCCAGCAGACAAAGCTACTAAAAAAATGATCTCAACGAATATAATCACTATCTGTTTTTTCATATGCTTCTTCCTTTCCCATTATCCGACGGTAATATCTGTATTCCGTGTATCCGAATTATTGCAACTGCTGTCTTAACAGTTCCTCAGCCTTAGCCAAAGCCTCCGGAATCCCTGCCGGATTCTTTCCACCGGCCTGCGCCATATTCGGCCGGCCGCCGCCACCGCCGCCGACAAAAGGAGCGATCCCCTTCACCAGATTACCGGCATGGGCGTTTTTTTGCATCGCAGCTTCCGTTGCCATAACCACCAGATTGACTTTTCCATCCTTTGCTGAAGCCAGCACGATAACACCGGCTCCCAGATTCTGCTTTAGCTGATCGCCCAGATCCCGGAGTCCGTTCATATCAACTCCATCCACAGCAGTTGCCAGCAGCTTCACCCCTTCTATCTCCTTTATCTGATTCGCAACATCCCCCAGGGAATCCTTTGCCAGTCTGCTCTTTAAGGCTTCATTTTCACTGGACAGCTCCTTTATTTCCGTCATCATATGCGAAAGCCGCTCCTTTAAGGTGGCAGGTGTTGCCTTTACGATCTGCGCCGCCTGCAGCAGTTCCTCTTCCAGCTTCTTGTAATACCGGAAAACACCTGTACCGGTCAGGGCCTCGATCCGCCGCACGCCAGCCGCTACACCGGTTTCGGAAAGAATCTTAAAGGTCTTTATACGTCCGGTATTATCCACATGCGTACCACCGCATAGCTCAATAGAAAAATCTCCCATAGAAACCACTCGAACCGTCTCTCCGTATTTCTCACCAAAGAGTGCCATCGCACCGGTCTTTTTTGCTTCTTCCAGTCCCATGATCTGTGTTACTACCGGAAGGGACTCCTGAATTTCTTCATTTACCAGCTGCTCTACCTTTTCCAGTTCTTCCGGTGTCATAGGTGAAAAATGAGCGAAATCGAACCGCAGCCGCTCCGGAGTTACCAAAGAACCCTTTTGCTCGACATGGGAGCCTAATACCAGCTTCAGTGTCTTTTGAAGCAGATGAGTGGCACTGTGATTCTTACAGGTATCTTCCCGTTCCTGCCGGGATACCTGTAATGTTACCATATCGCCGGTTTTTAGCATACCACGAACGACACGTCCGATATGTCCTACTTTTCCGCCGGAAAGTTTGACGGTCTCCTCAACCTTAAACTCTCCCTCCGGTGCCAGAATCCTTCCGGTATCCCCTTCCTGACCGCCCATTGTGGCATAAAACGGTGTTTTTTCAACAATGATCGTACCATGCTGACCGTCGGTAATGGCTTCCGTCAGGTCGGTATCTGTTGTCAATGCTGTAATGACAGAATCCGCCTCCAGTCTGTCATAACCGATGAATTCTGTTGTCAGGGAAGGATCGAGGGCATCATAGACCGTAGCATCCGCTCCCATATAATTCGTTGTTTGTCTGGCGGTACGGGCCGCTTTGCGCTGCTCCTCCATTGCCGTCTGAAAGCCTTCTTCTTCTACCGCATATCCCTTTTCCTCCAGAATCTCCTTTGTCAGATCCAAAGGAAATCCATAGGTGTCATACAGCTTAAAGGCATCCGATCCGGACAGAACATTCCGTCCTTCCTGCTCCATATCCTCTTCCAATTCACTCAAAATAGATAAGCCCTGATCTATGGTCTTATTAAACTTCGTCTCTTCCTGTGTCAGTACCTTAAAAATAAACGCCTGCTTTTCTTCCAATTCCGGATACCCATCTTTCGAGCCTGCAATAACCGTTTCGGAAAGCTGTGCAAGGAACATTCCGTCAATTCCCAGCAGCCGGCCGTGACGGGAAGCCCGCCGGATCAGCCGCCGCAGCACATAACCCTGCCCTTCATTGCTTGGCATGATCCCATCCGAGATCATAAAAGTTGCAGACCGGATATGATCGGTTATCAGACGGATTGATACGTCCTTTTTCTCATCCTTTTTATACTCTGTCTGTGCAAGCTGACATACCTTATCCCGCAGTGCCTGAATCGTATCCACGTCAAATATGGAATCCACGTCCTGTACTACGACTGCCAGACGTTCCAGACCCATTCCGGTGTCGATATTTTTTTGAACCAGCTCTGTATAGTTACCCTTTCCATCATTTTCAAACTGGGTAAAGACATTGTTCCAGACCTCGATATAACGGTCACAATCACACCCTACAGTACAATCCGGCTTTCCGCAGCCGTATTTTTCTCCCCGATCATAATAGATCTCCGAACAGGGTCCACAAGGGCCGGCACCATGCTCCCAGAAGTTATCCTCTTTTCCAAACCGGAAAATCCGTTCTGCCGGAATCCCGATTTTCGTATTCCAGATGGCAAACGCCTCCTCGTCCTCCTGATAAACGGACGGATACAGCCGATCCGGATCAATCCCAACCACCTCTGTTAAAAATTCCCAAGACCAGGCAATGGCCTCTTCCTTAAAGTAATCCCCAAAGGAAAAGTTTCCAAGCATTTCAAAAAAAGTACCGTGACGGGCGGTTTTTCCTACATTTTCAATATCCCCGGTCCGGATACACTTCTGACAGGTAGTCACTCTGCGTCTGGGCGGAATCTCCTGTCCGGTAAAATATGGCTTTAACGGTGCCATACCGGAGTTAATCAACAGCAGGCTGTTGTCATTATGGGGAACCAATGAGAAACTCTTGAGCTTTAAATGCCCCTTGCTCTCAAAGAATTCCAAAAACATCCTTCTAAGTTCATTTACGCCATAGCTTTTCACGCTTCTATCCTCCTGAATCTCAAGGCCCGGTTTCTTATTTCTCAGAACCGGTGTCCTGTTTTTCCTTCTTTTTGTTTACCGCTTTCCGGATTCCCACACCCGTAAAGACCGCTGCTACAATAACGGCCAACAGCACAACCGCCTTGATCAGATATTGTAAAAGCTCTGCAGTAAATAGATCGAATCCTGTCATGTAATATCCTCCTTCATTAAAACCTAACTTATGGGACATTGTTAATATCCATCCCTTTGGGTTCAAGAACGCTTAACGCCGCCTTGCCAATTCTTCCGTAATATCCTCCCATGTCAGTCCCTGTTCCACCATCAAGACCATCATGTGATACAGAAAATCAGAAATCTCATATTTCAACTCGCCTGTTTCCGGATTCTTGGCGGCAATGACGATTTCCGTAGCTTCTTCTCCTATTTTTTTCAATATCTTATCGATTCCCTTATCAAACAGGTAATTGGTATAGGAGCCTTCTCTAGGGTTCTTCTTCCGTTCTGCAATGACCGCATAATCTTCCATAAGAACCGTAAGGGGATTTCCTTCATGATAATCATGTTTTACCAGTTCCCTAAAAAAGCAAGAATAGCTTCCGGTATGACAGGCGGCGCCAATCTGCTCCACCTTTGCCAGAATCGTATCCTTATCACAGTCCAACATCAGAGATTTTACATATTGGAAATGACCGGAGGTTTCTCCCTTCAGCCAAAGGGACTTCCGGCTCCGACTGTAATACGTCATCTGTCCGGTACGCACCGTTTTATCATAAGCTTCCTCATTCATATAAGCTACCATCAATACCTGATTGGTCTTATAATCCTGCACCACCACCGGAATCAGTCCGTCTTCGTTTCGTTTGAATTCTGAAAACGGTATGGCGGACCCGAACGTATTGACTGGAATTCCGATCCGGTTTAATGCCTGCTTAATCTCCTTTGTCCGCAGTCCTGCCGCAGGCGGCAGCACCACGCCCCGGATACCGGTTTCCTTTATCCATGCTCCAAGCGGTTCCATTTCCGGCAGCTTATCCGGAAAACAGGCAACCACCGGAATAGAGCTTTGTCCGCACAGGGCTTTTATTTTTCTCGTCTCTTCTTCCCCTGCGATTTCCGCCTGAAAACAGCACTGTCCATATCCCAACTTTGCCAAACCAGACGTATCGCCGGTATTCTTCATCTCTTCTGAGAGAACACCCGCTACCTTTTCCCTGCCAAACCGCCCGATCACCTCACGAACGACTTCCTCCTTTGTCTGAACCAGACAGACTGCGGCAGCACCGGCATACAGTACCTTTTTCACATCTTCAAACCGTTCCGGCGTAAGCCGGACACAAACCGGCGTATCAATTTTTCCGGTTATTTCCTTAATTATTTCCAGATCCTGCTCTGATTCATACAAGAAGAACAGCTCGTCCGCTCCTGCCGCTGCCAGGGCCTCCGCACTTTTCACTGCTTCCTCTGAATCTATGCGGGAAATAATTTTGATATATTCCATGGTCTCTCCTTCTATACCTCCCAATCTGCTCAAACTGCCTGTCGCCGGAAGGGTTATATCGTTCCTTTCGTGGACATTACATCCGTAATCCGAATATCATAGGACGACGCTTCGTCCAATGCTTTTGCAAATGCCTTAAAAGCGGCCTCAATAATATGATGATTGTTACTGCCGGAAATCTGCTTCAGATGCAGGTTCATACCGGCGGCATAAGAAATCGCATAAAAGAACTCCTTTACCATTTCCGTATCAAAATATCCCACCTGATCCACCGTAAAGGAAGCGTCAAATACCAGATATGGTCTTCCGCTTAGATCAATGGCACAAAGCATTAAGGTTTCATCCATGGGAAGCATAACCGAACCGTACCGTTTTATTCCCTTCTTATCGCCTAAAGCCTTCCGGATCGCCATTCCCAGTGCAATCCCCGTATCCTCAATGGTATGATGGGAGTCCACATATAAATCACCCTTTACCGATACCGTCAGATCAAACAAGCCATGTCTGGCAAAGCTGGTCAGCATATGATCCAGAAACCCGATACCCGTATCGACCGTAGCGGTTCCGGTACCGTCTATATTTAATTCAATCTTAATATCCGTTTCGCCGGTCTTGCGGCTGACAGATGCTTTACGATTCGCCATGTGTTTCCTCCTTCTCCTCAAACCTTACCCGTATGGAATTAGCATGGGCAGTCAACTGCTCGGACTCTGCGAACGCTATAATATCCGAATGGATTGGCTCCAATGCCTCTTTGGAATAATATATGATACTGGACTTTTTCATAAAGTCGTCTACACTAAGGGGCGAAAAGAATTTAGCAGTCCCATTTGTAGGCAGTACATGATTTGGTCCCGCAAAATAATCGCCTAACGGTTCGGAACTGTATGCACCTAAAAAGATAGCTCCTGCATTTCTTACCCTTGTCATCACGTCAAAGGGGTTCCTTGTCATAATCTCCAAATGTTCGGATGCGATCTGGTTCACCGCCTCCAATGCCTCTTCCATAGTATCTGCAAGCAGGATATATCCAAACTGTTCCAGCGACTTTTGAATAATCTCTTTTCGGGAAAGCCGCTTTGTAAACGCTTCGATCTCTTCCGATACCCGGTCCGCCAGCTCCTCGTTGGTCGTTACCAATATCGCACTTGCCATCTCGTCATGTTCTGCCTGTGACAGCAAATCCGCCGCTACAAATCTGGGATTAGCAGTCTCATCTGCCAGCACCAATATCTCACTGGGACCGGCAATCGAATCGATTCCTACGAAACCATTTACCGCCTTTTTTGCCAATGCAACGAAAATATTTCCCGGCCCTACGATCTTATCTACGGAAGGAATGGAAGCAGTGCCATATGCCATCGCAGCGATTGCCTGTGCTCCGCCAATCTTATAGATGGCGTCCACTCCCGCCTCCCTTGCGGCAACTAAGGTTGTGGCACATACCTTTCCCTGCCGGTCACAGGGCGTTGTCATAATGATGCTGCCCACACCGGCTACCTTTGCCGGTACGATATTCATTAAAACCGAAGACGGATAGACCGCTTTCCCTCCGGGAACATAAACGCCGACCCGGTTTAAGGCAGTTACCTTTTGTCCGAGGATCGTTCCGTTTGGCTTACTGTCAAACCAACTGTACTGCTTCTGTTTTTCATGATAATCCCGGATATTTTTTAATGCTTTCCGAATAACCGTCAACAACTCCGGCTGGATTTCCCTATAAGCAGCTTCCACCTCTTCTTCCGTCACCTGCACCGTATCTCCGGTCAAGGTTACATGGTCGAACTGCTCCGTATACGCAAAAACCGCCTCATCTCCCCGGTTTGCGACTGCTTCTACGATCTCCTGTACCACAGCAGCATAATCACCGTAATGGTTCGGGCTTCTCTTTAACAGGTCATTCAATATATTCTTACGGGTTTCCTCCGTCAGCCTTACCTTTCGCATGGTTTTCCTCCTTCCGATCACCGGTATAAGAACCGGCAATCAAATCGCTTAAATCCGTCAACAATGACCGAATCCGCTGATGCTCCATCTTCAGACTCACCTGATTGACCACCAGCCGGGCGGACAGATCACAGATTTCCTCCAATACCTCCAGACCGTTTTCCCGCAGCGTAGTTCCGGTCTCGACAATATCTACGATCACCTCGGAAAGCCCTACGATAGGCGCAAGCTCTACCGAGCCATTCAGCTTCACGATCTCTACGGTCTGATTTTTCTGATTATGAAAATAATCCTTTGCGATGTTTGGGTACTTCGTCGCCACCCGGATGATCTCGTTATGGGTTAAAAGTTGCCGGGCAGAAGCCGGACCGCAGACACACATCCGGCATTTACCCAAATGCAGGTCTAATACTTCATACAGGTTTCTTCCTTCTTCCAAAATGGTATCCTTACCTACCACGCCAATATCCGCCGCACCATATTCTACATAAGTAGGTACGTCCGATGCCTTTGCCAGAAAGAACCGTACCTTTAACGCTTCATTCACAAACAATAACTTCCGGGTATCCGGATCCTTCATCTCTTCACAGGTAATACCAATCTGTTCCAGCAGTCCTAAGGTCTGCTTTGCCAGCCGCCCCTTCGCTAAGGCAAATGTTAAATATCGCATTGCTGTTCTCCTTCCTCTTCTTTCGTAAAGGAATAGGTCCGGGGGGATCCCCCGTCCAGAAAGATCAACTGCTCAAAGTGTTCCTTTTTCCCATAAGCCAGATAATCCTCTAACGTCTTCCGGGCGGACATACGGATCAGTTCCACTTTCCTGCCCGCCTGCCGCAGTTCGCAGCCCATCTGAATCGCCTGCTGTTGACATTCCTGCCGATAAAGCAGGATCATCTCCGTTTCCTCCACTGCCACCGGGATATTCTGCCGGCTGATGGCATTCATCAGAGAATCTACTATCAGTCCAAACCCGATGGCCGGCGCTTCCTTTCCAAACTGACGCAGCAGGGAATTGTAACGCCCGCCCCGGACAATCGCATCTCCGGTTCCGTAGGTGTACCCACGAAACAGTATGCCGGTATAATAGCGAAAATCACTAACCATACTCAGGTCAAAACTGACATGAGCCTCACAGTGATAATAGGTCAGTGCCTGATAGACCTTCTCTAACCGTAAAATAGCGGCCTGTGAACGTTCATTTTCCACCAGCGTTCCGGCCCGTTTAAGCATCTCCGGCCCGCCAAAGAGCTGTTCCAGTGCGAAAAAGGCTTCCCGCAGCCGGGGAGACATATCCAGTCGTTTTACCGTTTCCTGCAATCCGAAAAAGTTTTTATTCTGAATATATGTATGAACCGAAAGCTCTTCCTCTTCATTCAGACCCGCTTCTTCCATCATACCAAGAAGATAATCCACCTGTCCTACTTCGATCTGGAATTCCTGTAATCCTACTGCCTGAAAGCAGTCTACAACGGTTGCCAGTATCTCTGCATCGGCAGCCGAGCTGTCGTCGTTTACCAGCTCTCCTCCGATCTGGGTCACTTCACATAGCTTTCCCTGATGACTGATTGTATTGGTAAAGGTATTGCCCTCATAGCAAAGACGGATCGGCAGTTCCTCATTTTCATAATATTTTGCGACGCATCTGGCAATGCTTGGCGTCATATCCGGCCGCAGTACCAGCGTATTATTCTCCCGGTCAAAAAACTTAAACATCTCATTGGAAAGTGCAGACCCCTTGTCCCGGTTAAAAATATCAAAGTATTCAAAGGTTGGAGTCTGTATATCCTGATAACTGTAAGATTCTAAAACCTGATGAAGCTCCTGCATAACCTTCCGTTTTCTCTTATATTCATTTCCGTAAATGTCACGAACCCCTTCCGGTGTATGTAACAGCTTCTCTTTCATCTGCAATCTCCTTTATCTGCGTCCGCTCGCCAGGCGCAAAGAAACTTTCGTTTTTCTCGCCAAACGCCTCTTAAAGCAAGCGTCGTCAGTACTTTCCTCGTTATTATAACATAATATTTTTCATATGCAAGCAAGGGAATCTCGTTTTATCATAAAAAAGCGAATCTTGAACAGGCATTCTCCGCTATTTTTTCTGATTTCGTATATCGCATGGAATATAAAAAAAGCTCCCGTCCTGATCGGCTGATCAAATTAGGAAGACAGCTTTCTTTTCAAATGTGTAGTTTCATTCCGTTGGTATTATATAATCAAACACCTGCAGATTGGAAAATCCCAGCTCCCGCAACCGGCTGACGGAAGCCTGAATATCCGCTTCCGTAGTAAGACCGGGTATCCGTGGTATCCGAAGCCTGCATTTTCTTTGAACGCCGTTTTGTGCTATCCGGTTTAGATTTCTCCATACAGGTTCTAATGCAAGCCCGGTATAGGCCTGATAAACCTCCGGATTTAGAGACTTTATATCAATGATAAACTCCCGAACCGGTTCTAACAGCGGAAGCAGCAGTTCCTCCTGTGCATATAAGGAAGTTTCCAGATTGACGGAAACCGCTTGGGGCAGACGATCAAAAAATTCCTGAATCGCCTGTGACTGGAGCAGAGGTTCACCACCGCCAAAGGTAATCCCGCCCTCACTGGCAACAAAATAGCAGTAATCCTGCATGATACTGTTAAGCAGCTGTTCCTGCGTATACTCCCGACTGGGAGAATGCTTCAGCACATACCGGTTAATGCAATATCGACAGGAAAGCGGACAGCCGGCCAGACCGATCAATGTGGTGATTCCTGCACCGTCCGTAGTAAGCCGGTGACGGTTAATCGTTTGAATTTTGAAATGCATCTTCTTCTCCTGAATGCTCTTGCTCCTCCGGAGGCATGTATTCTAAGTCACCTTCCAAAACAAAGATTGCCTCCGTATCCGTTTCCAGAACCATATTCCCTTTTATATCCGATTGGAACGTTTCCTCTATGGCAGGCCGAACCGATTCGTCTCCTTCTATCACGTCCTGTTCAATTTCCTGACTCCGGCAGCCGGCAAGGATACCGGCGCTCAGCATACCGACACTTGCCACCGCTGTAGTTCGTTTTAACAACGCCTGATTTAACACCCTTTCCTCTTGACGACATTTCGGACAGGTGCCGGAGCAGGGGCCTTCATAGGTACATTCTCTTTGATTCAGGTCAATCTGTAATGCATCCGCCACCTTTTTACGTACCTGCTTTAGTATCCTGCATTTTTCTTTATTGATGTCCATACTGCTTCCTCCTTTTATGAAATCAGACTTTTTAACAGGGATAGATGCTTACTGCTTCTCTCCCTAATAAACAGTGTCCGATTCCATTCAAAGCGTTGCATACTGATTTAACTTTTTATGCCTCTCTCGATTGCAGGTCACGACTTAAGGGTTCCAAATAATGCACCAGTATCCCGTTTTTCCCTCGGATAAAATTACTTCTGTCTAATTCCTCATACTTAAAATTCTTCGGATGCCCCTGCTTTATCCGTTCCACATATCCCTTTAATTCCCGAAACGGCAGATAATAAAATTCATTTCGTCCGGTAAAAGAAACGATCAAAAAACTGATTCCCTGCTGGGCTTCAAATTCTTCCATGAACCGATATTGATGTTCATGGATATTCTGCATGGAAAAGGTATCCGTCGTACATTCCTTTGCGTCAAAGCAGACCGGAACCCCCTGAACCACCCCGATGTAGTCAACTGTGGAATCCTTTTCAAAATATGCCAGCGTAATCTGACTGTTTTCTTTATCGATGCGTATAGGTTTAATCGGGGTTGGGATTTTTTGTACCAATGCCAGCCCCTTTTCCCGATAGGTTTCATTTGTAAAATTGATGAGATCTTCCAGTGTAGAGCCTCGCAGACCCCGGCTGTTCCATGTCGCCATCGTTTCTCCTTTTATACGTTTTCCCGTGTAGTTTCTTAACTTCTTATCTTTTCCCCTGCTTCCTGGTTCATATCAATGGCCCAGATTTCCTTAACCGCTCGATTGTATTTCTCCGGTAACGGTGCCACATATTCCCTGCCGGACAGCTTTTCCAAAGTTCCCCGCATTTGGGGAAATACGATCCGATAAGCGTGAAGGAACTGATTCTGAATACCGAATGCTTCCCGGAACTTACGATTGGTATCCCGGTCTCCATACTTTGCATCTCCCAATACCGGATGTCCAAGCTCCGCTAACGATGCACGGATCTGATGCGTTTTCCCGGTAATCAGCTTCACCTCTAGTAATGTATAGTCCTGATTCCATCGTATCGGTACATATCGTGCCTTTATTTCTTTTGCACCGGGTGCTGATTGTTTTAAAATCCTGACCCGGTTCGTCTTTTCATCTTTTTTCAGATAAGCAGTTTCCTCGATCGGCTTTTCCAGTCTGCCGGAAACCAGCGTCAGATAGTATTTTTCCAGACTTCGATCCCGCAGCATCCGGGACAGTTCCCTGCTTCCCTCCAGAGAAACTCCCGCCAAGACCAGTCCGCTGGTATTCCGATCCAGCCGATTACAGACGGAAGGGGTAAAGGTCGTCAGCTGCTCCTTTGTAAGCCTTCCCTGTTCCAGAAGATACCGGAGAAGCTGTTCATTCAACGAATCGTCCTCCGGCTTGGCCTTTTGCGACAAGACCCCTGCCGGCTTATTGAGAATCAGAATATTCTTATCTTCATAGATGATTTCTCTGAGTTGCAGCTCCCGCTGTTTGGTTCCGGAATATATTCCATCGGCTTTCTGCTTTCCGTCTAACGCCTTTTCCGTATGGAATTTTGCATAGGTCGCATCTGACAGATAAAGCTGTACCCGATCTCCTACCGCCAGAATTTCTTTTCCCTCCGCCCGTTTTTCATTGAGCTTGATATTCTTTTTCCGCAGCATCTTATAAAGGAAGCCGCTGGGCGCCAGATTTAAAACCTTTCCTAACAGCTTATCCAATCTTTGACCTGCTTCATTCGTTCCGATATAAAGTTCCTTCATCTGCTTTCTCCGCTTTTCATCACACCGTTTTGACCGCTCCCGCTCTGGTCGCCACTCTCTCTACACACAAATATCCAACAACCTTTGCTGTAGCCGCTGGCAGGGCGTAGCTAAGTCTCCCTCCGCTTCCGGTGCGGCTTCCACCGTTTCCATCAACTCCGGCAATGTGGAACAGATAAAAGCATGGAATTCCGAATATCCGGTCCGGTCAATGATCCCCTGCACATACTCCTTTAATTGTTCCTCTTTATAGTGTTTATCGTTCGAGCCGCCCCAGAGCAGATAGAGATTACCCTGATCGATAACCAAACAAGGGACATAAGAAACCGTTTCATAAGAGCTGAGTGCCATGTCGAATAAAACGATGCAGTTTTTCCGCTTTCCCAGCCGCTCCTGTACTTGTTTTCCTTCCGTTTCATCCAAAGAATGATATTTTGCTACGATCAGCCAAAGCACGGAAAGCTTTGCAAACGGTAACGCAAGAATGACCGGAATCAAGATCGCTACATGCCGGAGCGTTCCAAAAATCAGAAACACAGCCGCCACAGCCGCCAGAATCACTAAAGCCAAACCTGCAATATACCTTCCCTGTCTTTTTTTATAGGCATTCATATAGCCTAAACTGCCTTTTTCCTTCATCATTTCCTAGTCATAGAAACTTCTATCCTATGTTTCCTTTCTTTTTCTAACCACCCAGCAAACCGTTATAATTAAAAATCGCATAGTCGGCTTCCTGTTTCTTGATTTCCCAAATATCCCGTGTTGCCTGATCGTCAACCGCACAGGTTTTCATTCCCGCCCGTTTTCCTGCCTGTATCCCCTCAACAATATCCTCAAATACCAGACAATGCTCCGGGGACACATTCAGATCCTCCGCTACCAGCAGATAAATATCCGGCGCCGGTTTTCCATGCTCCACCTCGCAGGCAGTATGTACAGAATCCATCAGTTCCCGAATTCCCCTCGCTTCTAAGGTCAGTTCCACCAAATGCTTGGAATTACTGGTCGCCACACCCGTCTTGATGCCTAACTCCTTTAGTTTCTTCAGAAACGTCAATGCACCCGGTTTTAACGGAACTTTTGTTTTATATACGGTTTCCGCCATTCGATTCCAGCTTTCCTTCATTTCTTCCGTCGTATCGGAAATGGGAAAATTACGTTTAATATAATCTGCTGTTTCCGAAAAACTCATGCCGGAGATCCTCTGCTGCAAATCCTGCGGCACCTCTAAACCATGCCTGCAAAAATAGTCCCGGTCGATCGACTCCCAGACCCACATGGAATCCACCAACGTACCGTCCAGATCAAATATAACCGCCTGAATCTTGTCAAATACATCCGGCTTTTTTTCTGTTATCATGACAGCCACCTCCAACCGGCAAGATATTTATTCTTCAATATTCCGTTGATCCGTTTTCCCCAGCCCAGGGGATACCCGTCTACGCAAACCAGTACGAGTCCTTGTTCTCCTTCCAGCTCGATCGTCTCCCCCTTCAGATAACGAATGACTCGTTCATCATCTGCCTGTAACGATACAGTACGGGAAAATTCCTCCCGTTTTAACGCCATCGCCAGTGCCTGACTTGGCTCAAACCGATTTTTTTTCAGTTCTCCCAGCAGCAGCCCATTCCGCAGCAATCGAAGCCCGCTTCTGTCCGGTAATTCCTCCGGCAGATAATATAACCGCTCTTTTTGCAGTTCCAGCCGGTTCCGATCCCAATCCCACGAAATCTGATCTAAGAACTCCCAAACCTCATCCGGCAGCACTGTCTTTTTTAAGCGTCGCTCCGGTTTTACCTTTATGGATTCTTCGCCCTTCCGCTTCAACATAGCGATAAAATGTCCCTCTCCCTGTATCCGCTGGGGCCAAAGCCGAAGGCAATTCTCCAAAGCCGGATTCTTCGTCCGGCTCCATTCCGGATGGCCCCGGTCAAAGCCCGGAACCATCGGAAGCGGAAGCAGCTCCAAATCCGGTCTCTGATCCAAAAGGAATTCTATCTCCTGTTCATTTTCCTCTGGTGAAAAGGTGCAAGTAGAATAAAGCAGGATGCCGCCGGGCCGAAGACAGCCGATCACATCTTGCAAAATACTTTGCTGCAGCTTCACAAACAATTCTACTCCGTTCGCCTCCCATGCTTTTATCATGGAAGGGGATTTTCGGAACATTCCTTCCCCGGAACAGGGGGCGTCGA
The DNA here is from genome assembly GCA_947589055.1 of uncultured Lachnospiraceae bacterium. Taxonomy (GTDB): domain Bacteria; phylum Bacillota; class Clostridia; order Lachnospirales; family Lachnospiraceae; genus CAG-632. The sequence goes on from CANPZL010000002.1 coordinate 82,085, forward strand.
TCAGAATCTTATCAAAATATTCCGGGAACCGCTTTGCGATAGCATTGGTATTTTCACTCAGTACCAGCATATTCGATATACCGAACAGCTCCAGATTCTTAAGCAGCGCCTTTGCCCTGGAATGGCTGATGTCATTTGCCACCAACAGGCCGGTTCCTTTTAGTTTTGCCGCTAATTCGGTGGACTTCCCGCCGGGTGCGGCGCAAACATCCAGTACCCGATCCCCTTCCGTAATAGGAAGCAGGCTTGCCGGCGTCATCGCACTTGGCTCCTGTATATAATAAAGCCCGGCATAATAATAGGGATGTCTTGCCGGCTGTTCCGATTCTTCATAATAAAAGCCGTTTAAGCACCAGGGAACAGGCTTTAAAGAAAAGGGAGATACCCGCAGAAATTCTTCCACGGATACCTTTTCGGTATTGATGCGTAAGCCATGATAAGAAGGCGTTTCCAAACAAGCCTGATAGGCGGAAAACTCCTCTCCCAGCATCTCTTTCATGCGGTTTTCAAATGTTTCCGGTAATTTCACGATTGTTCTCCTGTGTGTTATCGAAGACTTTGTGCCTTATAGCCTTCGGCAATGATGTCCAGCTCCCGGCAGAAACGTTCCAGCTGTTCCAGATCCTGAGTAGCAAATATCTGATAGAATTCCTCCTGAATCTTCAAAACCTCCCGTTTATTTGCCACATGATAAAGATTCTGGATATTCACTAATATATCAGAAACTACATTTGCCTTGATCGTAAACGCATTCTGGGCATCAATGATCTCATCCCGTACGGAAGACATCTCGGAATCCAATGCCACGATCGCTTCCGAAGCAGCATACAGCCTTTCCCGGATATGCTCCGGCATATTTCCGTTATATTTGTATTGCAGGGAATGCTCGATCGTCGCCCAGAAATTCATAGCCATGGTACGTATCTGAATCTCCGCCTGCAATCGTCTTGTTCCCTCTAAGGTATAGACGTCATAATAAACGATCATATGATAGCTGCGGTATCCGCTTTCCTTATAATTCGAGATATAATCCTTCTCACATTTGATTTCCATATCCTTTCGGTTTCGGATCAGTTCCACAACCGTATCAATATCCTCTACAAACTGGCACATAATCCGAATACCGGCAATATCGTCGATCTCATCCTCGATTTCTTCAATCGCAAGATTCTTTTTCGCCATTTTATCCAGAATACTGGAAATCTTCTTTACTCTTCCCACTACCTGTTCAATGGGAGAATACCTTCCGTTGCTGCGATATTCTTCAATGATATGATTGAATTTTACTACCAATTCATTTACCGCCAGTTGATACGGCGACAAAATTTCCCGCCATAATTGTATTTCCATAACACCACTCCACCATTTCGTTTCTTTTATTTATCTTCATAAGGCAGCCCTTGAAGTGCTCTTAAAAACGGATAGGGATTCATGCTGATTTCCGTTCCCTGAGAATCATACATATAGATTCCCAAATGTAAATGTACATCAAACATTCCTACCGTACCTTCCTCTCCATATCCGGAATCCCCCATAAAGCCTAAGAGCTGTCCGGCATATACCGTATCCCCTTTGTTCAGGTTCGGAGCATAAGAATATAAATGGGCGTAATAATAATACATCCCACGTTCCGATTCAATCCCGATCCTCCAGCCTCCCAGTGTCAGCCAGCCAATGTTTTTTACAGTCCCGTCTGTCATACTGACCACCGGTATCTGCCCCCGTTCCGGTATCCGAGACATCAGATCGGTTCCTTCATGCCGCCGCTCCCCTCCATAAGTACGGGTTCCGTACCAAGAGTCTTCATAGCTTATATCCTGCATATAGGATTTTTCAATAGGAAAACAGACAATATCTGCTTCCACATTTGCAAGCTGCTCATCAAAGAACTGTTCATATGCTTCCTTATCCGGATTCCAGCGACAGTAACTTACCGGATTCTGTCGAAACTCCTCTAAATGACTGGCATACCGTTTTTCGTAAGCAAGCACAGTAAACCGATCGATCATTTCCCATTCTACTGCAAAGCAAAGGAGCAGACAGAGTATGGCTAGACCATACCGAAGCAAATGGGAAGCCCCTGCCTTCCATACCGATTGATTCATTTCCTCCGCCTCCCTATGCATTATACCTATGCCGGGAGGCAGTAAGTAAGAACCGTTATCCGGTGAGACGACGCCCGTCCCATTCAGGGATGCGGCAACATATAACATAACAGTATACGCCTATTGCAACAGATTCTGATACAACATTAACATATCTTCCATATCCGGAGAATCCTCTACCGGAAGCAAGGCATATCCATATTCCGAACTTTTCGTCTCCCTGATATAATAGAAATCGTCACCGGCACTATAATCCTCCGGAAATACGAATATCAGATTATCCTCACAATCAAAATCGGAAATATAATTCCCCTGACTGTCTATAGCCGCACCCGGCGACAGGGAAACCACCGTAATGTCCTTCAGATTGTAGCCGGAACTTAAGGCAACGATCGAGATGGAACTCTGTTCCTCGCTTTCCAAGTCACTGTCTAACAGATTATTCATTTCATAGGTTCCGGACGTAATGAACGAACCAAATGTTCCCATCATGATAAATGTATCTTCGTCCGTAAAGCAAAACTCATACTCGCCACCTTCCAGACGAAGATCTACCGCCTGATTCTCCACGGAATGCGGGGTGACTCCCATTGAATCTATGATCTGACTGATAAAGCCTTTCATGTCCGTACCGATCACGGAATACACGGACAGATTAACGAACAGCATAACCAAGGCGATCACGCCTCCGATTCCGCCAAATACGATACCCAGTATGGCCATAACCTTCGTATGTTTCTTAAGCAATGCAAGAATGCCCAGTACAATTGAAGCAACCGCAAAAAGAGCCGAGACAAGCGGGAAACAAAAGGTTAGCAGACATAAAATCCCACATACAAGGGAAAGTATGCTGAACAGCTTCTTTTTCTTTTCATACTGTACCGAATAAGGTTGTCCGCCTGCATATCCGGGCTGTGGATTCTCCATAGGCTGTCCGTTCAGGTATCCGGGCTGCGGATTCCCCATAGGCTGTCCGTTCGGGTATCCGGGCTGCGGATTCCCATTTCCGTTAATATTCGGCGTCTGTATCTGTGTACTTCTCCCCAGTACAGCTCCGCATACCGGACAGATACCTGATACATCCTCCACGATTGATCCACATATCATACATTGTTCTTTCATCGATTTCTCCTTCCAGTAACTCTCATTTCTCTTATATCCGATTCCGGCATTTTCTGTCAATCCGCCGGTTTTTTCTTTCCTTGTTCCGATTTCTGACAAAATCCAAAATCAATCAGCCGACCTTCTCCATCCGCCGCCTGCGTTGCCAGTCTGTCGCACCGTTCATTCTGCGGATGTCCGGCATGTCCCCTTATCCAGTGGTAAGTGATCCTATGAGGCTTTCCTGCTTCCAACAGGCGTTTCCACAAATCAATGTTTTTAACCGGATGCTCCGTTCCCAGCTTCCAGTTTTTCTTGAGCCAGCCATCGATCCAATGCTCTGTGAATGCTTTTACCACATACTGAGAATCGGAATACAGATCCACGACACAGGGCTTTGTCAGTGCTTCCAGACCTGTAATCACCCCCAGAAGCTCCATACGATTATTGGTGGTAAGCTGATACCCCTGACTGTACTCTCTGGTATGCAGCTGTCCCCGATTATCTGTATATTCAATGACCGTTCCATAGCCGCCCGGACCCGGATTCCCCCTCGCCGAACCGTCTGTGTAGATTTGAACATACATTGTCTTTCCCTCTGTCTGCACGTTATCGTTCCTTTCCCATTGCTTCAATACTATGCCATACCAGCGTCTGAAACTGTTTCCCGATGCGGTTGGCTGTTTCCTGTACCTCCTGATGGGATAAGGGCCTGTCCGTGATCCCGCTTGCCATATTGGTGATACAGGAGATCCCGCATACCTGCATTCCCATATGATGTCCGGCAACCGCTTCACAGGCAGTACTCATGCCGCAGGCATCCGCTCCTAAGAGTCTTGCCATCTGCACCTCCGCCGGGCTTTCATAGGCAGGACCGGTAAACTGGATATAGACGCCCTTTTGCAAGGGTATCTCCTGTTCCTTCGCCTGCCACTCTATGATTTCCTGTAAATCCCTTGAATAAATTTCCGTCATATCCGGAAAACGGACTCCCAATTCCTCGATATTCGCACCTATGAGTGGAGACGGAACAAAAGAAGAAATCTGATCCTTCAGCAGCATCAGCGTACCAGCCTGAAAATCCTTCCGGATTCCCCCTGCCGCATTGGTCAGGAACAGTACCGTTGCCCCCAGCAAGCCCATCAGGCGAATGGGAAGCACTACATCACTCATTGCATATCCCTCATAATAATGCACTCTGCCCTGCATGATCACGACCGGAACCGATCCCACATAACCAAAGACAAATCTGCCTCTATGACCAGTCACCGTAGATTGTGGAAATCCTTGTATATCAGAATATTCGATCACAGATTCGATCCGGATCCGCTCCGCAAACTCCCCTAATCCGGAACCTAACACCAAGGCTATCTTCGGCTGGAAATCTGTCCGTTCCCGACAACTCTGATAACAGGAACGTAATTTTTCATATACCGGATCCATTCCTATATCCCCCTTAATCCATTTGGCAAACTGCCCGAAAAAGGTTCTTACCTTCAACACATGATTCTGTCAGATATTAAAGGTAAGAACCTTCTGTTACTTCATGCATTCCATGCCCAGATTCGGCATTTCACTACTGCATCTATTATACATGATTCTGTTTTAAATTACTACTCTTTCCTTTCATTCCAGTTTTTTATCGGATAAACGAGGTTTGGAATGCATAATTCAGCTAAATGATAATACAGACCATGCCTCCGTTCCCGTCGTTTACGATTTTTTCCATCGTATCCTGCAGCTTCATCTGGCTTTCGTCTGTAATCCTTCCGGTTTTCGTCCGGATACCATCCTCCACAAGCTGTTCGATCGTCTTTCCGAATATATTGACGCTCCAGATGTCCTCCTGTCCTTCTGCTCCGATATACTGTACCAGATCTTTTGCCTGCTCCTCCGCTCCTACGATCGGAGCGATTTCCGTTGTGATATTCGCTTTAATCATATGAATGGATGGGGCTTCTGCTTTTATCTTTACCCCGTATTTATTCCCATGCTTGATCACCTCCGGCTGTTCAATACGAATATCCTTCTGGTTCGGCGTTACACAGCCGTATCCTTTTAATCTAACGGAATTCAAGGCTTCTGCAACCTGCTCGTATTCTTTTCGCTTCTCTGCCAGTTCCTTTAAAACCTGCATGAACTGATATTCATTTTCTACCTGTTCACCCAGCATATCACTTAGCATCTGATAATAAAACGCATCATCTACATAGATCAATAGATGAATCTTACCGCTGTCCAAAGCAATGCTGTCAATCTTTATTTTGTCTATATAGCCACTTTCCGGAACCGTCATCTGATAAATATCCCGAACCACATGCACTTGTTCCAGAATATTCTTTGCCATTGTCACCAGCGCCGTCTTTACCTCGGATTCCAGATTCAAGGCTTCCGCCCATTTCGGGATATGAAAATCAATCTCTACAATCGGGAATTCCAAGAGCAAAGCCTGCAAGATCTCTGTTATATCCTCTCTGCGAAGCTGATCCGCATTGACCGGAAGCACCCGGGTTCCATATTCCTCCTCCAGCTGCTTTGCCAGTTCGATGGTCTCATTTGCATAGGGTTTGGCACTATTTAACAGAAGGATATACGGTTTTCCGAGGGTTTGAATCTCCTGAAGGGTTTTTTGCTCGGCTTCTAAGTATGCTTCCCGTTCCAATTCCCCAAAGCTGCCATCCGTCGTTACAACGATCCCGATGGTGGAATGATCGTGAATCACCTTTCTGGTTCCGATTTCCGCCGCCTTTGTAAATGGGATCTCATAATCAAACCATGGCGTTTTTACCATTCGTTCTTCCCCATTCTCCTCATGCCCTACCGCACCGGGAACCATAAAACCAACGCAGTCGATCATACGTACCTTCATCTCCACGTCCTCATTTACCTGAATGCTGACTGCTTCCTGGGGAATGAATTTCGGCTCTGTTGTCGTAACCGTCTTCCCGGCAGAACTCATCGGCAGCTCATCTCTTGCCCGTACCTTTATGGGTTCCTCCTGTATATTCGGTAAAACCATGAGATTCATAAACCGTTTGATAAAGGTTGATTTCCCGGTCCTCACCGGACCGACGACGCCGATATAGACCTCCCCATTGGTTCTAGCCCGCATATCTGCATATAGATCATATGTACCAGCATGATTATCCATAAAACCTCCCACACTCCTGTCCTTCATGCATACCTGCATGCTATATTGATACAGTATATGCGAAAGGATTCCGATTTCATGCCTGAATTGCTTCCCCCTATTTTTCCTTTTCCCTTATTCGTCCGACAAAGATACCGCTGCATCTGCCGGCCCCGGTCAGATCCCGGCCCGTTTTTTTATCCTTACCGGCAGACAGCAGACGCAAAAACCCTCCGGAAACACCTGCGGCAGCGATTGCAAGCCGATCCGCCTGTGTCCCCAGAGGGTACTTTGTCTGATTTTCTTTTTACCGCTGCCGCTTCCGGCGTTTTTTCTGACAGATCATTTTATTTCTGCCCGAAAATCCCCCGTTTCCCAAACAGGAAACCGTATAACAGGAGCAGAAAGCCAAATAAGCTGATCATCGCTAACAGCAGAATGCCTGTAATCGGACGATTGTCTCCTGTTTTTGGAACCCCTAACCGGGAAGATCCATCCGAATCAGAATCTGTAACCACAGGCTGATCCTTCATAACTACCATGTGATCCGTTAACAGTACATAGTTTCCGCCAGCGTCCCGGATATATACCTGTCCGTAGCTGTCCAGTGCAAAATAGATGGTTTCCGCAACTTCATAGCCTTCCGGTGCTGTTATCTCTGTCAGGCTAAAATATGCCATCTCGCCCGGCTTCGGCGTCGTAAACAGTTCGCCCGGCAGCATAGTCGGTTGATCCGTAGATGTAAAGCTGTAGATCACATTGCCAGCTTCGTCTTTCACGGTCAGCTTGGCTCCCGACAGTTCACGTCCGTTTGTTATATCCTGCTTGCTGATCCATACCTGAATCACATCATCTACCATAACAATGCTTCGGTTGTCAATCTTCTTTCCATTTACATATACCGTTCCGTCTTCCTCAATTCTGAACTCGATGCTTTCCGCATAGGCATATCCCTTTGGTGCATTGGTTTCTGTCAAAACGTAAGTACAACCCGGTTTGAAAGCCCCCGTCTCAAAGTATTTTGGCATATCCCCGCTAACCCAGCTGAATGGTTCAAAATCCGGATCGTCCTTTGCAGTGACGGTCAGGGTTGCCCCCGGTACCTCTTCCCCTGCAAGATCCTGTTTGCTAATGGATACCATAGGTTCTTCATACATGGTAAGAAGATTGTCGTCCGCTAAGGTATATACTTTCTCACCGTTTCTATTTTCCTCTACCGAATAGATCGTACCGTCCCAGCCGATCGCAAAATGTATATCTTCTGCCTTATAATAGCCCTCCGGCGGCGTGATCTCACGCAAGGTGTATTCTTTATAGGAATCCTCCTCTTCTCCTGCGATCAGATTGCTGGTATCCACTGCCTGTGCTTCCGTTCCGGTCGTCCAGCTGACTACTAACTGATCGTATTCGTCATAGATACCAAGTACAGCGTTGGGAACTTCTGTCTTATCAAAAACATCCTGCTTGCTGACGGTCAGTCTCAGCATACCGTCTGCGATTTTCACTGTACGATGCGGTTGCATTTCACCACGGATATATACCTGATTGTTAATCGGACTGATGTAGAATTCAATCGAATTCGTATATGCATAACCCTTCGGTGCGGTTATCTCTCTTAACTGATAGGTACAACCCGGCGTCACTTCTAACGGATCCCAGGTTTCCGGTGCTGCCGCATTGCTTATCCAAGTCTGTGTTTCCCAGTTAGGATCATCTATGGAAGTCAGTTCCAATTCACAGCCATCAAGCGGCGTGCCATCCTCTGCCGAAACCTTTTGGACACTAAGTCCCGCTTCTTCGTCCTGCATGATCACAATACCATTATGGACAGAGGTGCCATCCTTCCGAATCACCTTCCCCTTTGCATCAATATCAAAGATAATATCCGCTGCCAGCTGATACCCCTCCGGAGGCGTTACTTCATGCAATGCATAGGTTTCCCCGCATTCCAGAAGCGTACAATCAATTACTGTTCCATCTTCTCCCTCGGAAACAAAAGTAACGATCGGTGTACTTGCAGGATCATATATACCAGTCGAATCATCACATCGATAAATCTCAAGCGTTGCACCCGGTAATGAACTTCCCCATTCGTCCTGCTTTATGATCTGCAGCCGGATCGGTTCATTCTGAATCGTAAGAGTATCCTTGCTGCTATTTAAGATCGTCTTATCCCCACTTACAATTATAATCTTACCATCATCGTTCAAATAAAATTCAATGGATTCAAGCATACCAGCATAGCCAACTGGTGCAACAGTCTCTTCAAGATAATAATGTTCGTTTAAACTCAGGTTCTTAATTTCTTTTACACCACCAGAGCTTACCCACGTATCTATCTGCGTACCACTGGCATCTGTCAAGATAAATGTCGCACCTGCTAAAGCAAGTCCCGTACTACTATCCACCTTCCGAACATAAATACTTCCGGTTTGCTTCTGGCTATCCTGAATAGTGATTACATTACCCGTCAACGTCTGATATGCACCGTTAATATCAATACTATAAATCGTTCCATCCGAACCAACGGCGAATCTAAGATTATCCGCCGGCAAATATCCATTTGGTGCAGATAACTCCCGTAATGTATATTCCTTATATCCTGTAGATGGGGCTGTCAGTATTCCCGCCGGGATCTGATACCGCCGGCTGCTTGACGTCCAACGATGGATTTCCTTATTTCCATCGTAAATAGCCAAGAGCGCACCGGGCAGATTCTCTGTTTCCACAGCGCCAGTAGTATCAATTCCCTGTTTGCTGACATACAAGGTAATCGGCCGGTCCCGCATGATAATCGTTTTTCCGTCCGTTCCTAATTCTCCCTTACCATTCCTTATCGTAATCGAACCATCGCTATTCACTGTGAATTCAATTTCTTCTGCATATCCATAGCCATTCGGTGCAGCTGTTTCCCTTAAGAAATAGATCTTTCCTGTTTCCAGCTTATCATATGGAATCCGATGACTGCTGGCGCCAGAAGTCCAACTATCAATCACATTCCCGGAAGTATCTCGTACTTCTAATTTAGCTCCTGACAGTTCCGTACCTCCCGTTAAGTCCTGTTTACTGATATATACCTGAATTCTTTCATCTGTAAACGTCAGAGAGCTTGGATTCGACACAGCCGTACCCGTTACACTATTTCCTGTAATCACTACCTTAGAAATCCGACTATTCAATGTATATCCAGTTGGTGCTTTCGTCTCCTTCACATAGTAAGTTCCTACCGGAAGATTCTGAAAAACTGCCGTACCATCACCGGATGTGGTAACCGGATTTATAATATTCGTTCCCGTTACTTTATTCTTACAAGCCGCATCTGTATATAAGGTAAATTCTGCGCCATTTAATTTAGCCGCTGAAGCTGACGCACTTGCGACAGCATTTTTTATAACTGTAATACTGCCCAGAATCTGCTCATTTTCCACGGTAGCCGCCAGATAATACTCATTTTTGTTCTTATTTCTATTCGTATCCTCAAAGTCCGTTACATGACCTGTTACATCCAACGGAATCGGATCCGTTATTGCCATATATCCGCTGGGAGCTGTTTCTTCCTGTATCGTAAGCGTTAAGTCCGTCCACTGAGTAACGCTTAATTTCTTACATATCTCATTCAGGGAAATCTGTCCGAAGTATGCATATCCATCTTTATCTGTAACCGCTGTATATCCCGTCGCCTCTCCGTTTGCATATAACTGGAACTCTGCCCCGGCTAACGAGCGGCCGGTATCACTATCCTGCTTGAGAATCCGAAAGCTGATAATCGGAGCCTCACTGCTGATTGTCTTATTATAAATATTCAGCGCATTCCCAGTAACATCTTTGGTTACAGAAGTACCGTTTTCGCTTACATTTACCTCATACTGCTTGCTATCCCGGATATAGCCATCCGGTGCCTTTGATTCCCTTACATAATAGGTTCCCCAAGGTAAATCCGTAAATGTCACCTTACCGGAAGCATCAGAGGTCGCAGTACCGACCGGAAATCCATTGCTGTCATACAATATAAATTCAGCACCTGCTAAAGCAGCCGCATCTGATATATCATTTGAATATCCATACTTGGTAAGTTCAATGCTTCCGTTTTGCTTTTCATTGGTAAAGGTTTTTGTAAGTGTCACACCATTTCCTGTTATGTCACTTGTCTGAATCTTCCATTCCTCTGCGGATTTATTATATCCCTCCGGCGGAGTGATTTCCTTTACGGTATAGTTACCAAAAGGCACATTGGTAAAGGATAACGTTCCATCACTGCCTGTGGTGCCTTTTCGCATCAGTAATCCGCCCTCAGTATACAAGCCGAATTCCGCTCCCTGCAAGGGAACACTCGTACCGGAATCCGTTTTGGTGATCTGAATGTTAAATTGTATCTTCTTGTTGACCACCGTAACCTCTTTGTTACCGGTTCGATCTACCACGACTTCTATCCCGTCTGTTCCATACGTTCCAATATCATATCCTGTTATTCCCGTTTCTTTTATTACATAATCGCCAAACGGAATATCCGTAAACTCTGCAATACCCCTTGCATTTGTAGTAGCGGTCATAGCTTTCCCACTACCATCCACAACTGGATCACTTTCTCCCTTTTTATACAGGGTAAAGGTAACACCCTCCAGCGGTTTTGCAGGTGTGCTATTATCTACTTTATAAATCCGGATATTTCCCTTTGCTACTTCATTGGTAACCGTAACCCTTAAGGTCTGATCTGCTCGTTCTTTCCCCGTGCCAATGGTAAAGGAATGGATCGTGCTGTCCAGGATATACCCGTCCGGTGCTTCTACTTCCCGATAATAATAGGTTTTCCCAAGCTCCAGATTCTCAAAGGTCACAACACCATTTACTGTTTGTTTAATTTCTATACGATCCGTTGCCAATGCATCCGCATATAATTCAAAAGTTGCTTCACTACTGGTAATTGTTACATTTTCCGTATCCGTTTTCGTAATTGTCAGGCTGCCCATCGCCTTTTTATTCACGACACTTGGCATTGCACTGCTTCCGGGATCTCCATAAGTTACCTCAAAACCACTTCCGGTGTTTGTAATAGTCACTTTTACCGGCTCCGTATTGGCAAGATAGCCTTCCGGTGAACGAATCTCCTTGATATAATAGTCCTCACTGGCGGTTATATCATCCGTTGATACAGAAAAGCGTACCTGTCCCTTCGCATCTGAAGTTTTCTGTGTGATAAGGGTCGTGCATGCACTATCTGCATACAACCCAAATAAAGCGCCGGGCAATGACTGATTTTCTTCCGTAATTTTATTGATTCCAATCTCTACAGTGTGGGAGATTGCTTCATTTGCAACCACGATTTCATAATAATTCTTACCGGGTTCCGTTGTTATCGTCCAACCTTTAACCGGTATATCCGTTGTTACACCATTGTAGCCGGTAGGCGCTTCTGTCTCCTTTAAGACAAAGGTGTATCCTTCATTCGGATCCACACCCTCAAAGGTAACATATCCCTCCGTATCCGTCACGCCTTCTCCTACCAATATCTGACGGGAACCTACCTGTAAATAGAGTTCAAATCTCGCACCTTCCAATACTTTATGGGTCACGCTGTCAATCTTCCGCACCCGGAGATATTCCTGAAGGACAGAACCTGCCATGGAAGAACTAAACTGTACATTCTCCACGCTGCCGGAAGACTGTTCAAATGTTCCGGCTGTTCCCTGGAAGGTAACATGATTGACAATGTCAATTCCGTCTAATTCCTGTGACAGTTTATTAAATCTGGTCGTGAATTCAAACAGATAGCAGTCACTGTTTATCTCCGGCAGTACAACCGTCAGACAGTTATTCACACAAACCGCCTGATACGCTCCCGATCCTACCGGTGTCCGGCTTCCATCCGCATTGATCTTATATAAAGTACCGCTGATATAATCAAAATAATCCGCCAGCTGATCCGTGATCGTAGGATTCGTATACTTACTCATGTCGTTTCTGGCTTGATTGATATATACCTGCCAGGTCACTACCGACTCACTGCTCCGATAAGCATATTTCTTATCCAGCGTACCGCCCAAAGGTCCCGTAACCGTTGCGCTTCCAGTATCTGTTATTTGGGAATTATCCGGAAATGTCTCCGTCAATGTTGCGTTATTTGTATATGTAGTTGCCTCCATTTCAGCTGCTGGATCCGGGTTTTTAGTCAGATAGGTAATCCAGAAACCGTCCTTATCCGCAAAAAAGCGCTCCAGTTCTGAATCCGTCTTCTCTAACGTATAGCTTAAAGTCGTCTCATCACCATTCTGCTCTATATTCGGCTCTAGCTTTACTGCGTTTGCATCCCAATATTTATCCTGAATCGTAAAGCTGCCCGGCACATATTCCATATCCTTCGGCAATATATCTTTTAATTCAATCTTTGTAACTTGCGGATCTAGCGGTTTTACTTCTACTGTCCAAAGAACCGTACCATCACCGTTTACCTTGCCTGATTTATAAAGCAGCTCCGGATCCGTTATTTCCAGCCATGTCGACGCCGAATCCTCAACTATATTAGTTAATGATTCACTGTCCAGCTCAACATTGTTTACAAAATTCTTCCAGCCATTGTTATACATATCCGGATTCACGGTGAATCGAATGGTGATTTCCACCCGTTCCTCCAAATTGTCAAACATAAAGACAATCTGACTCTCCGTACCGTTATCTTTTCCACTTTCATCTACAGTCGGCGCAGCACTGCCTGTGCAGCTATAATCCAAATACTTCATATAAGCTGTATCAAATTTATCGGTAACCGTTGTCTTGCCAAGTTCTTTTTCTGCATCATTCACAACGATCTTCCATGTAAAGATCCCCCGTATAGGGTCATAGGAGACAAAAGACTTATCCAGCAGGTTAATACCGGGAACACTTGCATCTTTCTCTACGTCAAACTTATCCCCATCTAGTTCAGCCTTATTGGTAAATTTGGCCACAGAATAATCCGTAATCTTAGTTGTATATTCTACAGTATAAGTTTGTTTGTTATTAGAACCGCTAAAAGTAATTTCAAATCCGCTGCTAGTATTACTAACAGAAGCATTACTATCATTCGGAGTTATCGTAACATTACCGCTCAGCTCCTGTCCATTGCCAAAGGTATCCTTATACGTTGCTCCGCTTATATCTAACTGTTCTGTATTGATGACAACGGTCCAATGAATCAAACCATCTGTCCCAATCACGCCTGTTTTCTGTATCATATCCGGAGTTACAGTAACGGTTCCCGTGCTGTTTACCTCCGGTGTCCCGTCGTCCGGAGTAAAGACTGCAGAATTATTCACCGAGCCAACTGTTGCATTTGTAATCTGCCCCGTACCAAATATATTTTCATTATATTCTGTCAGAAACTTTACATTGGCCCGCCAATAGGTATCCACATCCGTGACTGTGATTTCAATATTCTGTCCCTCTTGCTTTACATCAACATGACCATTATTCGTTTTGGTATCCGTTAATTTGGGATAGTCTCCTACCGCTGCATAGGTCAGTCCCTCCGGCAACGTATCCTTAATCACACCGGAAAGGGTATCCCGTCCATTCGGATCCAATGCCATCGTCCATTCAATGTATCGTTTTCCGTTAACTAAAACAACATTCCCGGACTTATACATTCCCACATTGCCCGGTTCCCGTTCCTCATCATCCTTCGTTTTTCCAAGTGTTTCAACATTTACATTATAGTTTCCATTTTGAGTAGGGAATTGTATTTCCTTCTTCTGTCCCTCTTTCTGTAGTTCCTCGCTAAAACCACCGGCAAATTCCACATAAAAAGGAATATCCGCATGATTTTTAACATTCTCATTAAACGTAAATGTAAGGGTTCCGTCCGGAGAAATCTTCACATGGCCAATGGAAGTCCCGTTTTTATCTTTCAGTTCATGTTCAGCGTCTACATCTACCCGGATAGAAGGCGGCAGTTTATAAACATATTCCTGTCCCGGAACAATCGCATTTCCCTCACCAATATTAAAATCCAGACGCATATCTATATCCGCATCATACGGAACCGTAAATGCATCTCCTTCCTTCCATTCCTCTACATGGGTTCCCTCGCTATCCTGCCAACTGGCTTTCAACGTCATGTTATACAACTCAATCGTTGTATCATCAAAAATATTCGTTTCCGAATTGGCAATCGGTGCCAGTCCATTGTCAATCCTGGCAGTACCACGTCCAGCCCCATACAATCCTCCGTTAATAACGGAAAGCTGACTGGTATTTGCCGCCTCTGTTGTGGTTGCTTCAGTATCTGTCGCTTCCGTCTTGGCTTCCTCGGTACTTGCCGCCTCCGTTGTGGCCTGCGCCGCCAGTTCCTCTAAAGGTACTCTGGAAAATGTTACCGTTTTTCCGGCATTCCCTGCCTGCGCCGGGAAGAAGATCTCGCAGGTGGCTCCCTCTCCATACGCATCGGGAAGCACGGTTCCTTGTATTTCAATCGCTGTCACTACATTACCTGTATTTTCCAGTACCGCTTCCGTAAACTTAAGCATTACCGTTGTACCAGCAATTCCCAACGTAGCGATCTCCCGTCCGGCTCCGTCCAATACAGAAGCAGACGGTATACCGGTGGGAACCAGTCCGCTCGGAAGGGTATATACATAATTCTTTTCTAAGATTTCCTGGGAAGGAGCAATACTCAATGTCATAACCGTCCTGATCTGTCCGTCCTGCGGCAGATACATAGGTACCCCCTCCGGCTGTGCTAAAAGATCCTCTCCTGTAGCTTGATATGTAAAAGAAAGCCCTATAATCTGCACTGCGGACAATGCATCACTTCCTAACACTTCCTCATTTGCCTTTGCCACTTTCACATCCATAGGCAAAAGTGTAACCAATACCACTGCAGCCATCATCACTGCAAGCGTATGCTTCCAAAACAAGCTCCCCCTTAAGTTGCGTAGTAAATGCTTCATACCCATACCTCCTGCTCTTACTTCTTATATCAATTTTCTTATTTTTTCCGACAATACACCTAATTTTATTAAATCATACTTATTTTATCACTCTTTTTCTTATTTCTCAAGATTTATTTCTTGGAATAATATAAACATAAAGGAATATTCTTCCAAACAAATGTTTCAGAAAACGAATACGAAAAAAGGCACGGAAACAAAAAAGCTTTCCATGCCTATCTAACTTAAGGATTCAAGACGGTCTCTGTCTTTTGCAGCCCAACTCCCCCGTACAGTTCCCGCACTGAAGTCTGGCATTGGAAGCCGGATAAAACCGTTCCCGGTGAAACAGATGATTCCATTCCCAGCACCCTACCACCAGTACTGCCGCTGCAAGCAGGCTGTATGAATAAAAACCTTTTAGAAACAACAGGGGAACGACCAGCATTCCGGCGTCCCAGTTATAGATCCTGCATTGGGTACAGCAGCGGTTTTTCATGAATATATCCCGAAAGGGACACCAGAGATTCAGACAGATCAGTTCTCCAATATAAAACAATGCCGAGGCAATCAGGAGTATACGGTTGTCCAGCCAAGCCGGAGCCAGCCGCCCGGTCTGTTGCAACGCTCGAAGCCCTGCCACTATCGCTATTGCAAACAGCCACGCAGATAAAACCAGGATAGCGCCTCTTCGGCTGACAGACTGTTCTTTTTGATACTGCCGCCAAAAGGAGTTGTCCGCTGTCTTTGGCGAACCTTCCTGCTTCCACTTAATATAGGCGGCAGTGGGAAGAAATTCTTTTTTCCGGAATTTCTGACAGCCTCTGGGTCTTCCTGTCAGAGCCGGAAGCAGTTTTTCCAGCATAAACCATAGATAGAGCAGCCACAACAGATGCAGCACCGACCATCGGTGAAAAAAATTCATTCCTTCCAGTACAGAGGTTTCCCCCGACCATTCCTCCGGTCTAGATGCCGCAAGCCAGAGCAGGACCAGCAATACCAGAATGCGGAAGATAAATTTTAACCATTGAATCCTGCTTTGTCTGTTCATATCGTATCATTCTCTACCATTCGGATTCTGAAGTTTTATTGCGGAGCAGCAGGGAAGGAACCGCCTCTTTTGCCGGAACCCCATCGAATAACACCCGGTTCACCTGTTCCGTGATGGGCATTTCTACCTGATACTTTTTTGCCAGTGCCAGTGCCGCCTTTGCAGAATAAACGCCCTCGACTACCATTTTCACCTCGTCCATGGCCTCCTGATAGGTTTTCCCCTGTCCGATCAGATACCCGGCATTATGATTCCGGCTATGGCTGCTGGTACAGGTGACAATCAAGTCTCCGATACCGGATAATCCACCCAGGGTTTCCATTCTGCCGCCCATTGCCAGACCCAGACGGGTGATTTCCGCTATTCCTCTGGTAATCAATGCCGCCTTGGTATTATCGCCGAAGCCCAGCCCGTCAACCACACCGGCCGCCAGTGCAATGACGTTTTTCAAAGCCGCTCCCAGCTCGATTCCTACCATATCCGGACTGGTATAGACACGGAAATAAGAATTCATAAAGGCATCCTGAATGGTTTCCGCCGTATTCCGATCCTTCGCTCCTGCCACTACCGTGGTCGGAATCCTGCGCCCTACCTCTTCCGCATGGCTGGGGCCTGAAAGTACCCCAACCCTCGCCTGCGGGATTTCCTCCTCGATCACATCTGTCAGGTTCAACAAAGTCCCTTCCTCAATACCTTTGGATACATTTACGATCAGCTGCCCCTCTTCCACATAGGGCGCCATACTCCTTGCGGTGGTACGGATAAAGATAGAAGGAACGGCAAGCACGATCATATCCTGACCGGCGACACTAGGTTCCAATGCATTCGTCACCTGTATCGCTTCCGGAATGGATACACCAGGAAGCTTATACAGCTGTTCCCGATGCTCCCGAATCATATCTACTTCCTGCTTATCAATTGACCAAAGCGTCACCTGATGCCCATTTTCACATAACAAGACCGCAAGGGCGGTTCCCCAGCTTCCTGCACCCAATACACTTACTTTCATATCTTCCTCTGCCTTCTTTTTATTTACTCTCGGTTTCTGTTTCTGATTTTTGTATCTCTGCTTCCGGTTTTTTCTGTCCCAGTTTGCTTTCCTCCCCATGCAGGAGACGGATGATATTAGCCTTATGTTTAAATATGGCAAGCCCTGCCAGACAGCCAAGTACGAGGATGCTTTCCAATACATAACCGGAGCCAAGATGGTAGATATGCTCCGGATTGATGCATACAAAGATCGTATACATCAGCCACATCTGTATCATCAGGATTATGGAGCCTAAGGATACATAGCGGCTGATTGCCACCACTAAAACAAACACGACCAGGCAGGATAAAATGATCCGCAGATCCAACAGGCTGATCACTGCTCCTGCTATGGCGGAGATTCCTTTTCCGCCCTTAAACCCCATATAAAAGGGAAAAATGTGTCCCAGCACGACGCCCAGCCCGGTATAGATCACCAGCAGCAGCGTCATATCCGGCACCAGTTTTCCAAAGATCAGCCGGGTCACCAGACAGGCTAAAATGCATTTGAGGCAGTCACCGATAAAAACCAGCAGTCCCGCCCGTTTTCCAAGCACCCGTAACGCATTGGTGGCTCCAGAATTTCCGCTTCCGTATTCCCGTATATCAATGTGATGTACCTTGCCGATAATGTATGCGGTCTGAAACAGTCCGAAGGCGTATCCCAGTACCAGACAAAGCAGACGATAAAGGATTTCCGTTCCCATGTTATGATTCCTTTCTTTCTCTTATGATGAATTTAAGCGGTGTTCCCCGGAATCCAAAGGCTTCCCGGATCCGGTTTTCCAAATATCTGGTATAGGAAAAATGCATCAATTCCTTATGATTGACAAACAGTACAAAGGTAGGCGGCTTTACGGATACCTGCGTCGCATAATAGATCCGCAGTCGTTTTCCCTTGTCGCTTGGCGGCTGCTGCATGACCACTGCTTCACTTATGATCTCATTTAATACACCCGTTCCGATCCGGAGGGCATGATTTTCTATGACTGTGTCAAGTACCTCAAACAGTTTGGGAAGCCGCTGTCCCGTTTTTGCAGATATAAAGAGCATCTCCGCATAGGGCATAAAGGAGAGAACATCCCGAATGTCTTGTGTAAATCGGTATATAGTCTTATCGTTCTTTTCAATCAGATCCCATTTATTAACTGCTATGATCATTCCTTTGCCCCGATCATGGGCGATCCCGGCAATCTTGGCATCCTGCTCCGTTACGCCTTCCGCTGCGTCGATCACCAAAACCGCCACGTTACAGCGTTCCACAGCCGCTACCGTCCGAATAATGCTGTACCGCTCAATATCCTCCCGTACCCTGCTTTTTCGGCGCAGTCCGGCGGTATCGATAAAGACATATCTTGTCCCGTTCCGGATAACCTCCGTATCAATGGCGTCCCGTGTCGTACCGGCTATATCGGAAACGATCACCCGTTCCTCTCCCAGCAGTTTATTTATGATTGAGGACTTTCCTGCATTTGGTCTCCCGATGATCGCCACTCTGGGTCGTTCGTCCTCTTCTTCCTCCTGTGCGTCCGTTCCGAAATACTGTACCACCTGATCCAGCATATCCCCAAGTCCCAGACGGGAGCTGGCGGAAACCGGCTGCGGGTCTCCCAGTCCAAGATTATAAAACTCATATACATCCGGCATGAATTTTTCAAAGCTGTCTACTTTGTTCACGACTAAAACAATGGGCTTATGGGAACGCCGAAGCATATCCGCCACCTTATGATCTGCATCTACTAATCCTTCCCGAACATCTACCAGAAAGAGAATGACGTCGGCTGTTTCAATCGCAATCTCCGCCTGTTCCCGCATGAACCGTAGCAAAACATCCTTGCTTTCCGGCTCGATCCCACCGGTGTCGATCAGGGTGAAATGATAATTCAGCCATGTCACATCTGCATAGATCCGGTCTCTGGTCACGCCCGGCGTATCCTTGACAATGGAGATCTGTTCCCCTGCCAGTATATTAAACAATGTGGACTTACCGACGTTGGGGCGTCCAACGATTGCCACGATAGGTTTGCTCATTTCTTTTTCTCCTTACCGATTATGGCTTGAATAAAGCCCATTCCATTCGATTTTACAATATGCACCGGTACTTGTAAAGCCCTTTGGACATCTTCCAGCGTAACATCATCTAAGAAGATCGGTTCGTCCGCCTTTAATACCACACTGGGCAGAATCACCCGTTCTCCCAGTTCTTTTCCTTTTAGCTGTTCCAGTATATCTCCCGCTGTAAGCAGTCCGGCAACAGTTATAGATTCCCCGAAAAAATGATTTATGATCGGTATTACCTGAATCTTAAGATTCGGGTATTTTTCTTTCATTCTGTCCGCTGCCTGACACAGGCAGGGATAAAAAAGCTTAGCAGTTACCAGGGTAACGTTTCGTTTCCTTCTATCTCCCCTGCACTGTTCCAGCGCCTCTTCCAATTCCTCCCAAAACTGCCGGATCATGCCGACGCCGTTTTCATACTGCACATACCCGTCATACCGGTCCGCTTCAGGCACCTTTTCCTCCGCCAGCAGATACCATTCGTCGCTGGCATGAACAAAATGGATGCCATGCTGCTTCCATGCTACCTTCTGGAATTGATGAATAACGTCCAGTACCTGTTTCGCATCTTCTTTCCGAAACGGTTCCAGCGGATACAATCCTTCCCGGTATTTTGTCAGTCCTACCGGCACCACTGACAGGCTCTGCATACAAGGGGCATATTGGAGCAGATCCTCTATGGTATGAACCAGTTCGTCTCCGTCATTGATCCCCTTACACAACACAATCTGTCCATTCATCGGGATTTCCGCCTCATACAGACGCTTGATCTTCTCAAGTGCTTCTCCTGCAAAACGGTTGGAAAGCATCTTGCACCGTAACTCTTTATTGGTCGTATGTACGGATATATTGATCGGTGCCAGCCGAAACCGGATGATCCGTTCAATATCCTTTTCTGACATATTCGTCAAGGTAACATAATTCCCCTGCAAAAACGACAAGCGGGAGTCGTCATCTTTAAAATACAAGGTTTTGCGCATTCCCTTCGGCATCTGGTCGATAAAGCAGAAGATACATTTGTTCCGGCAAGAGCGGTATTCGTCCATCAGGCCGCTCTCAAATATCAGCCCTAAATCTTCATCCTCCTCTTTTTCGATCTCCAGTTCCCATTCTTCTCCGTTTTCCTTTTGGATCAGTAATACAACTGTTTCCGCCTCGATCATAAACTGATAATCAAAAATATCCTCGACGGTTTCCCCATTGACTGCCAGCAGCCAGTCTCCGGGTTTTAGTTCCAGCTCCTGCCCAATGCTGCCCGCTAAAACTTCTTTTATTTGATGCGCATGTTTTCCTGTGCGCTTCTGTATGCAGTTTGGTTCATAAAAACCATGATTATAGGTTTCCTGCTTCTTTTCATCCATAGATTTTACCTGTTTGTTTCACTTCTACTGTCTTTTCTTATCCTCTACTCCGGCAGCATGATAACTGCTCCCAGATTCCCACGTTTTCCCTTGCTCGCACGATGGGAAAACAAAAGCGCCGGATTGCAGCAGGTGCATAGATCGGTAATCTCCAGATGTTCCTCTTTTATCCCTGCTGTCAACAAAATATAACGGTTGGCGGCCCAGAGATCCAACTGATATTTCTCTCCTCTGCCCGGTTTTATGATGTCTCGGCACGCCTCTTGTGGAAAAGCATCTCTGAATGCTTCTGCGACCTCGCCTCCAACCTCATAACAGTTCTGACAGATGGAAGGACCGATGGCGCATCGGATGTCGCCCGGCCGGGAACCATATTCCTGCTCCATTTTATGTATCATACAGGCGCCGATTCCGGCTGTCGTTCCCCGCCAGCCGGAATGTGCCAGTCCCACTACCTTATGTACCGGATCGCTGAAAAACAACGGAACGCAATCCGCACTAAAGATCATCAGCGGTGTTTCCGGCACATT
Source organism: uncultured Lachnospiraceae bacterium (assembly GCA_947589055.1). GTDB lineage: Bacteria > Bacillota > Clostridia > Lachnospirales > Lachnospiraceae > CAG-632. The sequence goes on from CANPZL010000002.1 coordinate 103,350, forward strand.
CGTCATCAAACCGTCAATGGAAGAAATATCACTTTCCCTTGTGATTCCTTTTCCCCAGTCCTTTTCCGTTACCTTATAGATACGATTGCTGTGTACCTGATCGGAAGCCACCAGATGATTTTCATCATAACCGACTGCTTTGGCAAATCTTCTGTGGTTTTCCATCACAGCCTGTATATCATCTCCCCGATGAAAGTCCAGATTCATGGAAGCCAGATCCCCCTGACTGACGCCGCCGATCCGGGTGCTGAAACCGTGCAGAACCCCGGTCTGCTCCAGCCCCGGAAATGTAAAAAACAATACGCCATCCTTTTCCTGCATATGGGTGGTTCGAATCTGCTTTGCATATTTTATGGGTGTCATTACAATCTCCTTTAGAATGCGTTTTGAATATATTGAAGCTCCCTGCCAAGAATCGATATGACATCAAAGCGTATGGGAATCTCTTCCGGAAGCCGATGCTCCCACTGGTAGTATCGGGCAGTCTTGCGGATCCGCCTCTGTTTTGCCGCAGTTACCGCCTCCGCCGGATAGCCTTTGTCTGTATTGCTTCGGTATTTTACCTCCACAAACAGCAGATACCTGCCATCGCTGGCAATTATATCGATTTCCCCCTGTGGACAGCGGTAATTTTGTTCGATCACCCGAATCCCCTGCTCCTTTAGATACTCGGCTGCCAGCACTTCATATTTTGTTCCAATCGCCCGATTATTGATGTTCTTTCTCCTTTTCGGTCTTTTATTTCTCCAGCTTGCTCCGCAGTTTATCCATTTTATCAACATAGATAAGGATTTCTGCTACTACGCCATACAGTTCCGGCGGAATGTAGTCGCCGATTTCCAGATTCATCAGGGTATCTGCCAGTCCCTTGTCCACATAGGTGGGTACATCGTTCTCCTTTGCCCGTTCAATGATCCGTTCCGCCAGTTCTCCACGTCCGGCCGCTACTACCTGCGGCGCATGATCGCCGGGATCATAGGCTAATGCGACTGCCTTTTTTACTTCCCCCTGTGGAGCTTCTTTCTTTCGTTTTTCCTTATCGCCCCGATATTCATACGGTCGCTCATATTGAGAAAGTTTATTTGCCATATTCTGCTCCTCCAATCAAAGGACTACGATCTTTCGTCAGGTACGCATATCAAAGGTATAGCGTTTGACTCCGGTTACCAGGTCCTGATCCAGCATTTCTTCCACAACCGGATCCGGTAGTATCTGTGCCTTTGTCTTTGGCTGTTCTTCTGCCACCTTGACCTCGTTGGTAAAATGAAAGCCCTTCTCCTCCAGCTTTTGCGTTAAGTCCTCCATATTTTCCGCAAGAACAGTAACGGAGGTCTGATCTGCCAGTGTAAAGGAAGCATGGAGCATTTTGTCCTTTAGGCGAACCAATATATCCGTGCTGCCTAAGTTCGGCATATCCAGATGCAGCAAAACCCTTACGCCATCCGCCTGTTGCAGGCGCTTCTTATTCGCATATACGAACAGTTCCGAATTGGCTTCCTGTCCACTCATCTTCATGGGAAGCTGTGCAAAAATAAACTGCTGGTTTAACTGCTGCATGAATTGCAGATTTTCACGCATATTTTTAGACTGTTCTGAAAACTGCCTGCCGGACTGGCCGTCGGAAGCGAGACTTTCCTCCATCTGTGCGGCCTGCCGATAGATTTTTTCATACAACCGATCGATGTCTTTCGGTTCCTTCATGGCATCCGGCTTCATCAGCCATTGTTCCTGAATGCCCTTCTTTAACAGCTTCCGGTAATGGTCACTTTGGAAAAAGTTTTTTGCCGCCTGCTCGGAAATCAATCCCGTCTGCTCGATTAAATCACTGATCTGCGAGATTATACTACCGTATTCTTTGCCGCCATCTGTAAGCTCCTTCGCCGCCTCCTCCGGAATTCCCATCTCCGTCAGTTGTTCCCGAAGCCCGTTTAAAAACAGTCGTTCCGTTGCCGGGCTGTTACTGTCGGTAATGGTCTCCGGCTGGCCCGAACCTGCCTGTTCCTGAAGTCCTGCCTGCTGCCTGACTTCTGCTTCCGTTTCCTCTGGTACTGATAAGGTCTCTGGGGCAGCCGCATTGGTCTCTCCTGCCATCGTTTCCGGCAGAACGGTTTCCGTTCCCATACCGTCGCTTTTCCAGCCAAAGATGTCCATTAACTGACGATTCAGAGTTTGGAGCTGTTCCAAATCCTTCGTTTCACTTCCGGTTTCTAATGTCTGCTCCAACCCGTCTAATACCTGCTGCATGGCCTGTGTCAGCTGATGCTGATGTACCGTATACTGTGCAAACTGACGGACATTGACTGCATTTACCGGAATTCCCAAACGGTTCATGTCGATCAGCTGCCGTATATCCGCTTCTGGCAGCCGCATGGACTGCTGCATCACCTTTCGCATACTTTCCTTATCCAGAGGCATTCCTGCCTCCATCAGCTGCCGGGCAATGGTATAATTTCGTTTAGTAAGGGCAAACCCGTTTGCGGTCAGTGCCTTTTCTGCCGCCACATTCTGTCCGTCCGCAGTACCATTCTCTAGCGGGCGAATAAATATCTGTTCTCCTTGATTTTCTTTTACCTCAAACAACAGCCGCTGTCCGATGTTTAACTCCAGCGCTTCTCCAAGCCTTGCATTGATCGTCTGCTGGTTATTAAGAAGGATCGTAACATCTTTTGCAGTAATGTTTAAGATTTCTCCTGAAAATACCTGTCCCTGCTGCAACGCCGGACCGCCGGAAGCAGTCCCGTTCGTTTCAGAGATAGATGTACCTGCGGTAATATTCCGCAAGGCTTCTCCTACTGTTTTTTTACTTTGGCTGTCCCAATTTTCAGTTGTATGAAATCCCTGTAAAATATTCATACGTTCTTCTCCATACAAATAGTATCAAAAACCCGATTTTCAGATTCTAAGACTTAAGAACAGAAAACCCAACGATTATATAAAATGCTTAATAAACGTGCGGCGGTGGATCTCACACGGTCCGTATTTACGAATTGCCTCTATATGCTCCGCCGAACCGTATCCTTTGTTTCTTGCAAATCCATATTCCGGATACAGTTCATCATATACCCGCATTAACCGATCCCGTTCCACCTTCGCCAGTATGCTGGCGGCGGCTATGGATATGCTTTTCGTATCTCCTTTTATTATCGGCACCTGTGGCTGTTTTACTAAGGGAATCGTCACTGCATCATTCAACAGGATCTGGGGTTCTACAGACAGCTTGCTGATCGCCTGACGCATTGCCACATAATCCGCCTGTAGGATATTCATTTCATCAATAGCGTTTACGTCTGCAATCCCTACCGCATAACTGATCGCCACCATTCGGATTTCCTCATATAATTCTTCCCGCTTTTTCTCACTAAGCTGTTTCGAGTCATTCAGATACAGTATATTTACGTCCTTCGGAAGTATGACTGCGGCAGCCATGACCGGACCGGCCAGCGGTCCTCTTCCAACCTCATCAATTCCACAGACATAATCATATTGCTGCCAATATTCATATTCATAACCTTTCATTTCTTCAATTCGCTGCAGCTCTGCCTGCCACTGCTGTAACCGTTTTCTGGCTCTGGCTATCTCTTTTTGTACCCCTGCCCTTTCATCCGTTCCATAAGCAGCAAGATAATCGGGCAACTCCTCATAAGAGGCATGCTGCAATAACATTTTTATCTCTTGTATACTACTCATTATCCTTCTCCGTTCCCTCTACTCCTGTTTTTTATCAATTCGTCCGAATTCCCTTAAAGGCCATAAACGAATCAAAACCTTCCCTTCCAGCTCCTCCCGCATAATTGGTCCGATTTCTTCGGAACGACTATCCTGACTATTATTTCGATTATCTCCCAAAACAAAATATTCTCCATCGCCTAAGGTTATCGGTTCAGAAGCAAGTCCCCGTTTCGTTTCCTGTATCACCGCATTTCCATAGTCCTCTTCAAGCGGAACGCCTTCATTATGGATCGTACCGTCGTTTTCAGCATAAATGGTCTCGGATGTCCCGATATAGATTCCGCCTTCCGGATCAATGTATACGGTTTCTCCCGGAAGTCCAATGATCCGCTTGATATAATAAGTTTCCTTGTCCTGAACCGATACTACCACAATGTCAAACCGGTCCGGTTCCTGGAATCGGTAGCTCAAGCGATCCAGCCAGACGCTTTCACCGTCATGCAGGGTATTTTCCATGGAATGTCCGATCACCTCTGAACGGCTCCCTACATAATTCCAGATCAGAAATAACAAAAGTGCGATTGCAAAGATAAAACCGACTGTTTTTAATAGCTCATGCGCAATCTTAAGCTCATCATCATATTCAACCTGCCCTTTATAAAAAATCCCCATGCTTTCACCTGCTCTATGGACGCTCCAGTGTAATTTGTCCCAGTTTTCCGTTCCTGTAATTTTCTAATACGATTGACGCCGCCTTGTCATAATCCGGCAGATTTCCTTTTAATTTACACTGACGCTGCTGTGCGATCTGCTCCAACACTTTATAGCATTCTTCCGCTTCATTCACCCCGTAATGCTTTGCTAAGATTCCGGGATATGCATGCTGCAAATACCGGATAAATTCCAACGCCAGTTCCCGAATATTTAAAATATCATCATTTATGGATCCAATGATCGCCAGCCGGCGGCCTACCTCCTGATCCTCAAATTTCGGCCAGAGGATTCCGGGCGTATCCAGCATTTCAATCTGTTTGTTCAACCGGATCCACTGCTTTCCTTTTGTTACACCCGGTTTATTCCCCGTCTTAGTACATGCCTTTCCGGCAAACGAATTGATAAACGTGGATTTCCCCACATTGGGGATTCCCACGATCATTGCACGGAGAGGACGATTTATAATTCCTCGTTTCCGGTCCCGTTCCAGCTTTTCCCTGCAAGTCTCCTGTACCGTACCGGCAATCGCTTTCATACCGGCGCCAGTCTTGGCGTTTATCTTCAATACAGCATATCCCTGCTTCTTATAATATTGCTCCCATTCTTCCGTCGCCGTATCATCTGCTAAATCCGCCTTATTTAAAAGGAGTAACCGGTATTTTTGATTTGCCAACTCGTCTATATCGGGATTTTTACTGCTAAAAGGAATTCTTGCATCTACAAGCTCGATAACAATATCTATCAGCTTTATATTTTCCTGCATCATCCTGATCGCCTTTGTCATATGGCCCGGATACCAGTTAATGTTTGTCTTATTGTCGCTCATTTCAATCTCTTTCTTGTCATTATTACCATTATTATAATCCATCTGAAAAACTTGTAAACGCAGCGGTTTCCTTTTCAGGAAGCCCATACGCTTCTTTTCCAAGCTTTATCGCCTTCAGCATAAATGCCATATTTCTTCCCAGATTTCGCATTATCTGAAGACCTTCCAAATCCTTTTCCACATCCTCTGCCTGGAATCCGTGTACCTCATTCCAATAAGAACTGGTTACGATAGGCATATTCGCTATAGAAAAATACTTATTTATTTCATCAAATGCGGATGTACTCCCTGCCCGTCTTGATGACAACACAGCCGCTCCGACCTTCATTGTTTTATCAAAGTGCGTGCTGTAAAAGAGACGGTCTAACAGTGATAATATCGTCCCATTTGCACCGGAATAATATACTGGCGACCCAATGATGATTCCATCTGCTGTCTCGAATTCAACTGCCACCTCATTTACTAAATCATCAAATACGCATTTTCCTTTTTCCCTGCATCCATTACAGGCAATACAGCCCCTTATATCCTGATTGCCTGCCAGAATCGTTTTCGTTTCGATTCCTTCCTTGAGCAAGGTTTCTTCAACCTCTTTTAATGCCCTTGCCGTACATCCGTTCCGATTTGGACTTCCATTCAATAATAATACTTTCATATTTTCCTCCTTTTACCGCTTTCGCAACTACAAAAGTTTTCCTCTTGTGGCCTTAGGAAACCACCGATAAACGACTTTCCCCAAGATTTCATTTTTTAATAGATTCCCCATATTGGCAAACCGAGAATCTTCGCTGTTATTGACATTGTCACCAAGAACAAAATATTCCCCCTCCCCTAGGGTAACGCCTTCTAAAGCCAGAC